>CAZZMK010000121.1:0-7419 GCA_964655185.1 uncultured Nitrospirales bacterium
ACCTTTTCGGACGCGAGGTGGATGGAATATTATAAAAATATTGGGAAAGTATGAACGTGGGACTATGATACCTCTTGAGAAAATGAAGATAGGATTAGAGAAGCAAATTATAGAAAGTGAGTTAAGAAATATCTTGAAAGATAGGACTGAAAAACTAAAAAATGAAATAGAGATAGTATATAAAAAGCATGGTTATTGAGGAATTCTATAAATGGTTTCTCGGAACGTGGACATTTTAGTTATAGGTGCGGGAATGATTGTACACGACCAAATTTTGCCAAGTCTGTATCATTTACAAAGACTTGGTAGAGTCGGAAAGATTTCTATATGTGCGAGACACTCTACTCCACTGAAGGGATTAAAGGAAAGTAGCACAATACGGGAAGCCTTCCCTCAGCATACTTTTGAGGCTTATCCCTCTCTTGATACACCTGAAGAAGAATTTTATCCTGAACTTTACAAGGAAATAATAAGAAAATTACCTCCACGCCAATGTGTTTTTGTCGCTTTACCTGATAATTTACATTACGAAGCAATCATAGAATCTTTGAAAAATAATCAGCATGTGATTTGTGTAAAGCCATTAGTTCAGAGTTATAGCCAAGCAGTTGAGATAGACAGGTTAGCCAAAGAGAAGAGATTATTTGTAGGAATAGAATACCACAAGCGATTTGATATAAGGTCCCTTTTAGCACGGAAGAATTATAGGTCAGGGCTTTTGGGAGAGTTTGTGATAGCGGAAGCAAAGATGATAGAGCCTTATTATTATAGGCATAGTAATTTTCAAAATTGGTTTACTTGTGATATTTCTGACCCATTTACCTACGTAGGATGTCATTATGTTGATCTCGTATCATTCATTACAGGATTGAAGCCAATAAAGGTTTCTGTTGTAGGAATAAAGGGAAAATTTCCAAATGGTAAAGAAGGTTATATGTGGAGTCATGGCAGGGTAATTTATGAAAACGGTGGGATTTTGTCCGTTATAAATGGTCTCGGTTATCCAGATATAGGGGGAGGAAGTAACCAACAAGGACTTGAAATGTATTTTGAATGTGGTGATTGTTCAGCAACTTTGCGTCACGATGACCAATTCCGTGGGGTAACTTATGCTCTTCGCGAGGATGTGAAAGAACCGAAAAAGAAGTTTTATTTAATTAATACTGATTATTTTCGGCTTGTACCATGGGAAGGGGACGGACTGAAACCCGTAGGCTATGGCTATACTTCTATTGAGGAATTGGTAAATTGTGTGTTAAGAATAGAAAGTATCTCAGATGCAGATGAGAAACTAAAAGAGATTGAGAGTATAGACCGTAGAGGAATTATTGCGACGCCGGCTAATTCATACTACAATGAACTTATAAACGAGTGTGCGAGATACTCTATCTCGGAGAATGGTAAAGTATACTGTGTGGATTATAGTACCAACCCTCCTACTATTTTCCCCGAGGAATAATTAAGACATTAGTTTGTTTATAGTTTTAAAATGATTTACCGGCTATATCTTTTGAGATACAGCCGGTAGTAGTACAACAATTATTGATAATCTTTTGGGGGCTCGCGATATTAACCGGCAGTTAATATACCCACTAATGTGGCCATTGGCTTGTTAACTGGAGCAGGCTCACACTCTCCGTATCTCTGGAATTGTACGTGACCGTCCATATACAGCACATTTGCACCACCTGGTATGTGGTTGTATGCGGAAGGGTTAGTTGAAAGTTGGTCAAACATTATCCATACGGAACTTTGAGCCTGAGCAGATGCGGCTGGGTTATTAATATCGGTAATCAAGAACCTTTCTATACCTTCTCTCAAACGATATATTGTAGAACCACCACCATTTCCTAATCCGGGCGAAACAGGGATATCTTTATCGACCGGTTCGTATATTCCATTGGGAATAGCACCACCTCCGAGTAATGGAAGTGCATTATTTAATAAGTAGTTGAATGCCTCTGCAACTTGTGGGGAAATTGGGGTATTCATGTCTACTTGAACACCTAACATTTGTGCAAGGGTAGCAAAAATCGGATATTGACTGAGGGGAACGGTACCATCACTGCAATTTGCTTTATCTAATACCCAGCCCAAGTAGCCGTAACTCATATCTATAGCCCGAGCACATCTACCGCCGTGGCTATGTGCATATCCCACACACCAATCCTGATTTACATCATCATTGAAATGGGCTCTGGCAATTGATGTGCCAAGTTCAGCATCTGAAGGACAGAAGATAATCATTGGGTCTGTTAAATACTCAGGGTAAAGAACAAATATATTCGGACCTGCATCAAGTACGCCTGTAATTTGACCGTTTACATTTGGGTACCCACCAGCCTGAATGGGTGGGAAACGCTCACCTTTTGACTCGTTAGAATACATCTTGAACACGAGACCCCACTGCTTGAGATTGTTTTGGCAACTTGACCTACGAGCAGCTTCGCGAGCCCTTGCAAGAGCGGGAAGTAGAATTGCTGCGAGGATGCCAATAATAGCAATGACGACCAACAGTTCAATGAGAGTAAAACCTTTCTTTTGCATTTTGTATAACTCCTTCTGTTATTGGTTTAATAAAGGTTCCTTTACGATTACTTCTCCCGTCGAAGTAATCGGTTTCATATTATTGACATCAGTATATAAAAACAAGAGGTAATTTGTCAAACTATTAATTTTCCTTAACAATTATTGCGGGAATGAAATATAGTATAAAAATTACTGGCTGTACCCCGTGGGATACAGCCAGCAAGAAGTGTGGATACTAATAAGTTGCTGGGTGCTGAGTGCCGATAGTCTATTTTATTACTCAGATGTGAGTAAGCCTATCATCAAAGCCATTGGCTTGTTAACTGGAGCAGGTTCACACTCACCATATCTTTGGAATTGCACATGACCGTCCATATACAACACATTTGCACCACCTGGGATATGATTGTATGCAGCGGGGTTGGTAGAAAGTTGGTCGAACATTATCCAGACTGAACTTTGAGCCTGAGCAGATGCGGATGGATTGTTGATATCGGTAATCAAGAACCTTTCAATACCTTCTCTTAAACGATATACCGTGGAAGAACCACCGTTACCAATTCCGGCTGGTACTGGTATATCTTTATCGATATCAGGTGCAATTCCATAGGGAAGGGTAGTTAAATTGCCTGTGAAATAAGGGAGAGCGACCTGGACAAGATAGTCAAATACTGAACCAACTTGTGTAGCAACCTGGGTACTCATATCATACTGTACACCTAAATTTTGAGCGAGTATGGCTACATAAGGGAAGGTTGAAAGAGCACTCATAGG
Organism: uncultured Nitrospirales bacterium; assembly: GCA_964655185.1. Taxonomy (GTDB): domain Bacteria; phylum Hydrogenedentota; class Hydrogenedentia; order Hydrogenedentales; family Hydrogenedentaceae; genus Hydrogenedens. Next base: position 3,304 of record CAZZMK010000121.1, read on the forward strand.
GTCAGAACAATTTGCTTTATCTAATACCCATCCAAGATAGCCATAACTCATATCAATAGTACGAGCACATCTTCCTCCATGATTATGTGCATATCCGATGCACCAATCCTGATTTACATCATCATTTAAATGTGCTCTGGCAATGGCGGTGCCTAATTCAGCATCAGATGGGCAAAAGATTATCATAGGGTCAGTTAAGTACTCGGGATATAGAACGAACACGTTAGGTCCAGCGTCCAGAACACGGCCAGGGGTGCCGTCGACCATGTTATACTTGCCAAGTTGTAGCGGTGGAAATCGTTCGCCTTTTGACTCATTAGAGTACATTTTGAACACGAGACCCCACTGCTTGAGATTGTTCTGGCAACTTGCCCTACGCGCTGCTTCACGAGCCCTTGCGAGAGCGGGGAGTAGAATTGCTGCGAGGATGCCAATAATAGCAATGACGACCAACAGTTCGATGAGAGTGAAACCTTTCTTTTGCATTGGTCTTCTCCTTCTCTTAAAGTTTAAGAGTTTAAAGTTCTTTTGTAAATAATAAGTAATCGTTTACCATAATTTATATTATCATAAGAAAAAATTGTTTGTCAAATCAAATTTAGTTTGAAGTGGGTTGAATAAATTGATAAAATTACTAACAACCTCTTCAAATTTGTTTGTCAATATGGTGTATTTACTAATTATAAATTTTAGAGTTATGGTAAACGATAATCATAAAATAGGGAGGTTTGAGGATGACTAAAAGAATTACTATCTATGAGGTAGCAAAGGAAGCAGGTGTATCTCCTAAGACTGTAAGTAAGGTGATAAATAATAAAGATGGGGTCAAATTAGAAACAAGGGCTAAAATTCAGGAAATCGTTAAAAAATTGGGGTATCATCCAAATATTTTTGCACGCTCTTTAAGGGCAAATGTTCCTGCTTGCGTAGGTGTAACTTTTCCTGCTCCGATAGATATTATTCCCTTTAGTAGTCGGTTTTTTATGTGGCTTTTCTATGAACTATATAAAATTTTTGGCAAACAAGGAGATTATGTATGCTTTGATTTTATGCCTTATGAGTCTTTGGAGCAGAGGAATTATGCTCGCGGGGTATTTGATAAACTTTTTAAGTCTTGCGTTTTAGTGGGTCCTTTATCGTTGGATGATACTACGGTGGTTAAAATTCATCAGACTGGGGTTCCATACGTAGCATTTGGACGTTTGGGTTCTTTTCCGGACGTGTCACACGCTACTGTGGATTATGAAGAGGCGAGTTATCTCAGTACAAAGTTTCTAATTGAAAAAGGGCATAAAAAAATAGGGCTTCTTCAAGGGTTTGAAGGGTACTATCCGGGAGCCGAAAGGATTTTGGGATATCGTAGGGCTTTGGAAGAACACGGTATTCCGTATGATTCTAACCTTGTCCAATCAGTAAGATTTAATTATGATAGTCTATACAGAAAAGCCTATTATTTATTGGCTAATTCTGAAATAACTGCAATTATAGATAGCAGTGGTAATGAGGACCCAATGGCGTTAAGAGAGGCTAGCAAATCAGCAGGGAGAGAGATGGGGAAGGATGTAGAGGTTGTTATATGGACATACGAAGAAAAGAAGGTAATTTTGAAAGAAGCCTCTGCACATGTATGGCTTCCTGTGCGAGAGTCTGCCTCCCAAGGGTTGGAAGAGTTAAATAAGTGGATTAAGGGAGAAAGAGAGGGGCCAATAAGAATCTTATATCGTCCGCGAGTTGATATAGAAAGAAGGGATGTAAATGTAGAACTCGGCATGGAAGATAGATTATTTTATAGGGACGTATTATAGGGAGAATTTATTATATCACGAAAGTTATTTAGGATTGGGTAGAAACCTCTTTATAATCCCTATAAGTTCGTTATGTGTGAAAGGCTTTGTCAATATCCCGTCTATATTAACATTGTGTTTTTTTATGGCTTCTTCTACTTCCTCAGGTTTTTTAGTTGTAGCGATTATAATCTTAACTCCTTTGAGTTTGGGAAGACTTCTAATAGTTTTGAATATTTCCCATATATCTAATCCGGTGTATATTAATTCAGAAATGAAGACTCTAAACTTACCTGTTTGTAATTTCTCAAGGGCACTTTCACCTGTGGTCACTGTCTCTACTTTATAGCCATCTGACTCGAATATTGGTTTTACCAATCTTGTGAGTTCTTCATTATCAAGATAAAGTATTGCATCTCCAAGTTCGGTTGGGACTTCAGATGGTGCAGATTTTATAGCATACCTAATAGCGGTTATTAATTTGCTTTTATTGAAGTCTCGAGAGAGAAGCGAAATTGGCTTATCTGGGTACAGAGATAGAATCTTAGTATTATCGGACAAAATTACAAGGGGTATTTGTTCTAAGGCAGGATTTTCGAGTAAGTCTTTTAATTTTTCTATTCCTAATGGTGAATTTTCACAATCAATTATTATGCAATCTGGATTATATTTTAAGTACAAAGAAATTGCCATTGATGAATGAGATGCGCTTATAACATCGATATTGTCTTCAATTAGCCATTTGCGTAGTTGAGCATTAAGACTACGGTCTTGGGTAACTAGCTCCACCAATAGATGGGTTTCTTCAGGCGCTAATTCTTTGTCGAATTTCGCAACATCACTCCGAACTCTACCGTGTAAAGGCAATCTAAATGTAAAAGTGCTTCCTTCGCCCAATTTGCTCTTTACTGTGATATTGCTTCCGTGCAGTCTTATTATGTCTTGAGATATAGCCAATCCAATGCCTGCTCCTCCGTATTTTCTTGTAGATGAAGAATCGACTTGATAGAATCGAGTAAATATCTTGTCGAGTGCTTCTTCGGGAATTCCTATTCCTGTATCGGATACAGAGATTTCTACTTCTTTATCCTCTATTTTTTCGATTGTAACTGTTACCTTTCCTTTGTTTTTGTTAAACTTTACCGCATTAGATAGTAGATTGTTCAAAACTTGAAGTATTTTTCCTTTATCACCATCAACGAGTATTGGTTTTTCGGGATATTTAATTTCAAGAGAAATTCCTCTCGGTTCTGCCATTGGTCGAATATTCTGTAGACCATTTTCTGTACACTCTACGATATCAAATGTAGTAAAAATTAATTCCTCTTTGCCTTTATATAATTTTGAGAAATCGAGTAGGTTTTCTATAAGGGCAACAAGTTTTTCAATGTTTCGCATACTTATGGTTAAAAATTCTCTTTGAGTATCCGTTATTGGACCCGCCTTTTCTTTCAGTACCATATCGGTATACCCCATTACTGCAACAAGAGGCGTTCTTAATTCGTGGGAGACGTTTGATAGTAGGTTCGTCTTCATCTCGTCAAGGGTTTTTAATTCTTCATTTGCCTTGTTTAATTGTTCTCTGGCACGGTTTACTTCGTCTAATGTTTGTCTTAATTTGTCTAAAAGTTTTGCGTTTCTAATTGCTACTGCAATGTGGGGAGCAAGTTCCTCGACTGTATTTTTTTCGTGGGATGAAAATGCTTGCGGAGTTTCTGATGCGAGTATTAAGCATCCGAGGATTTCGTCCTCTGAATATAAAGATAAACCTAATAGGCTTGAAATGGTAGGTGGAAATTCTTTTGAAAGTTCTTCGTTTTCAGATTGTAAGAAGTCATAATGAATTGAGCTCACCTTTTCCAATAAGTGTTTTATACAGTTTCTCGGCGGGTCAAATGGTATATTTGTTCTTGAAAAACTGTGTAGTATTTCACATTCAGTATTAGAATCCTCACCGTTTTCTTCTTTATTTATGGCAAGTAGTATGAGGTCTACAGAGGGGATTAATCTCTTTATCTCTTCTAATATCGTCTCGTAGACTTTTCCTGCTTCAAGGCTTGAATTTATGGTTTGGGCTATTAGATTTACTGCTCGGATTCTTTCCGCCCTTTGATTAACTTCCCTTTCTAATAAAACATTTTGGGTGATATCTCTGAAGATTCCTTCTACGATGTTACATTTTTTGATGGAGTCTTGTTTTTTGTCTGCAGATATTTCGATACAAATAAGATTACCAAGATTAGTCTTTATCCACAAACGATGTTGGTAAATAAACCCTGTAGAGTTAAGTTGACCACATATAAAGTCAAAGTCCTCTGAATTTGGTATAAAG
>CAZZMK010000122.1:0-2964 GCA_964655185.1 uncultured Nitrospirales bacterium
CATTTATAATGTATTAATAATATCACAAATCATGTCATTTGTCAAGAATAAACTAACTTTTTAAATTAAAAGTAGGCAATTAATATTCTTTTATTTCCACTAAAATAAAAACCCGCGGTGCCGTCGGACCATTGGAAATGTCAGGTTACCCTATCTAATAATAGTGGGGTTCTCACGGTAGCCATCCGACTTCCTTGTACTGCAAGGCATGTCGTAGACTACTCGAATTCTGCGCTCGGCATTGAACCCCATAACATTTGCTACAGGAACCACATTTCGCGGTCCATCTCGGACACCGCAGGAAATTTAATTTCTAAATCCAACAAACCTGATTATACCATAATTTGTCGAAGAATTTCTTTTTATTACTCTAAAACCTTTATTTATACTAAACTAAATGAAAAAAGAAGAGGTTATACAATCTTAGTTCAAAAATTATTAAGTTGAGAATACCCATCAATATATGATAAAATGCTCTCCCGTTATATATCCGCGCAAATTCAGTGAAACCTAAGTTTAGTTGGTTAATTAATTTATAAATTTTAATTAGGGAGAAACAAAATTGAAAACGTACTATCCAAAACCTTCTGAGATAAAAAAGAAATGGTATGTAATAGATGCTGAAGGTAAGGTGTTAGGCAGGGTAGCTGCAGAAGCAGCAAAACTATTGAGAGGAAAACATAAGCCTTACTTTACCCCTGGAGTAGATTGCGGTGATTTTGTAATAATAATCAACGCAGAGAAGGCTATTGTTACCGGAAAAAAAATGGATGAGAAAATTTATTACTGGCACTCTGGGTATAAAGGTGGATTAAAGCAGATGACTTATAGACAAATGATTCAGCGTCATCCCACTCGAGCAATGGAATGGGCAGTTTGGGGTATGTTACCTCACAACAGATTAGGGCGTAAGATATTCAAGCATTTGAAAGTATATGCTGGAAGTCATCACAAACATCAGGCTCAAAACCCTGAACCTTGGGAAATAAAAGATTGAAAAGTTATAACTTAAATATTAGGAGGTTGATAAAGCCGTGATAGACCCTAATACAAAAGAAATAGTAACTACAGGAAGAAGAAAGCGGGCTGTAGCAAGAGTAAGAATAAAGCCCGGAACTGGTAAATTTGAGGTAAATGGTAGAAATATAAATGAATACTTGGCGAGGGAAGTATTAGTAAGGATAGCGAAGCAACCTTTGGTTGTTACAGGGACTGAAGGGATGTATGATGTAAGAGTTATATGTGATGGCGGAGGCCTTTCGGGTCAAGCAGGAGCAATAAGACACGGATTGGCAAGAGCCTTACTTGAAGCAAATCCGAATTTTAAGCAAGTATTGAGAAGTTACGGCTTACTTACGAGAGACCCAAGAGAAGTAGAACGAAAGAAGTACGGCCGTCCGGGTGCTCGCAAAAGATTCCAGTTCTCCAAACGTTAATCTTTGCATAATATCTTGCGATTTCAAATGGGCAGAGTTGTATCTGCCCTATATTTTTTGCAGTCATCTCTCTTATATACTTCCCGAATTAGTGATATACTGAATCTCTTAGTTTATCTGCTAAACGGAGACAACCTTTTATTGTACTGCTTACTAATATTCTTAAAGGCTCAGGAGGAAAAGGAATAACTTTTCTATTGACAAAAAATATATTGGTTCGTTCTGTTTCTTTTTCGAGTAGGAGTTCCGCAATTGTCCAACCGTTCATATGCGTTAACGATACACCATGCCCTATACACCCAATACTATAAATTGCATTCTTGTCGCCAAGAAATCCTATTACCGGTGCGAGGTCAAGAGTTACAGATACAGGACCACCCCAGCGATGAGTAATTTTTATCCCCTTAAGACTTGGGAATGTCTTAACTATATCATCCTCGAGTTGCTTGAAAATTTTTTCATTGTAATCTTTGTTCATATCGGAGCCAAAAGGAATAGTAATATCTCTACCACCCATAAGTAATCGATTATCTTTGGTTAGTCTGTAATAATGAACTAAATTTCTTGAGTCTTCTATACCTTGTCTATTTTTCCAGCCAATTTCATTGAAATGGTTTTCATTAAGAGGCTCCGTTAAAACAATATAAGTAAATACGGGGCATTGTTTTCTTTTAAGTTGCGGAATTAAGTGAGAATAAGCATTTGTGGCAAACACCATTTTCTCCGATTTAACAGACCCCGTCGGAGTTTTTAGCAAGAATTTTCTTTCACGCGTTATTTCTATGACAGGGCTTTTTTCATATACTTTTACGCCCTTTTCTTCGATGATTTTTTTGAGCCCCCTTGCCTGTTTAGCAGGATTTAATAATCCACATTTCGGTTCCCACCATGCACCTTTATAAATAGGAGAATTAACTTGCTCTTTGGTTTCTTTTTCGTCAAGCCATTCAATCCCTGTGATACCTAATTTATGAGCAAGTTCTATCTCCTTCTTAAGTTTTTTTACGTGCTTGTCCGATGTTGCGACTCTTAGAAAACCAGGGTGTTCATAATCTGAATCAATATTGTGTTGTTTAACCAGTTGCTGAACGAGGTCTACAGATTGTTCCATATAACGGTGTGCTTCCAGTGCTTTTTGTTTACCGAATCTCAATACGGTGATTCCTAAATCAAGTCCGAATAAAGTCATTGAAAAGCCACCATTTCTCCCACTTGCTCCAAATCCGATTACTTCACTTTCAAGTAATGCTACATTTATTGAAGGTTCGTATTTTTTAAGGAAATAGGCAGTTGTAAGACCTGTAAAACCCCCGCCAATTATTGCTATATCTGTGTTAATGTGTTCTTTCAAAGGCTCGTTTTCTATGTAATCACTGGATTCTAACCAAAAACTTTTCTCTTTGTAATTTCCCATAAAAATCTCCTTTTTTCCCATCCCAAAAGTTTTTGGAATCAATAAAAATGTATTTAGTGGATATATTTATAGCAATATCAGATCGGAAGAGCCGCTCAGCAGGAATGCCGAGAC
>CAZZMK010000123.1:0-8145 GCA_964655185.1 uncultured Nitrospirales bacterium
CACTATTACTTTACCGTCTTTTACTTTTATTTTTGCTCCATTGCCCCATGCTACACAAAAGTATATGGTTTTAGCGGCAGTAGTCAAGTCTATAAATCCGCCGGGTCCTACATAATTAATGGCGCCTTCTCCTCGCTTTGAAACGTTTACATTTCCATCACTATCTACCTGGAGTGCACCAAGTATTACGCCATCGAGCCTTTGATACATCCGTGTGAATATGGTGGCAGATGAGACAATCTCAGTAGGATTAATGGAGGCACCAAAGAATATACCTGGTGCAGGCAGACCTCCTACAACCCCACTCTCAGTCATTAAGGTGACATCTTTTAGTACCCCACTTTCGAACAATAGTCTTGATGCTTCTTCTGGTAGACCTACACCAATATCAATGTAATCGCCTTTTTTAGAGTTTTCTACAAATATTCTGGCAGTAAGCCTTGCAAGAACTTCATCTGCTGGTGTTCTTACAGGTGTAACTTTTAAGACTCGGTTAACGAATCGAACTCTTGCTATTCCTTCTTCTATTGGTGTCTTACTATTGAGTGTGAAGAAGTCCCAATATTTTCTATGTGGAATGCCTCCGGACTGCTCAGTGCCTTTCCAGACTACTACCGCATCGATGTCGCTTGAAGGTAAGAAAATTTCGTCATAGCCTTTATCTACTAACAAACCAACATTAGCAATTACAACGCCACCTCTTCTTTTTACTGCCTTAGTAATTTCATAACTTTCACCAATCATTGCGCAATTTTTTACATAGATATTACCTTCTCGGTCGGCTGCAGGAGCATTGAATACCGCAACATCAAGCCAGGGAATTTCGTATTTTAGAGAATCGCCGACTACTTCAACCCACTGTTTTTTTCCCCCATTTAATAAGGGAGTACCCCTACCTATTCTCGGGTCTATAAATGTACCTATGCCAGTTTTGTTTATAACATAGTTTTTGCCCTCTTCTCCCATTGCTTTAAGGATGAGAGTAAGAGTTCCTTGAGGAATACATTGAATCTCACAGAGTCCCTGGTCAGCAAGTTTTAAAATGGATTTGTAGGTTTCTGTATGCCCGGTAAATAACCTTGTACACAAACCGGGTAAACCAAGTTCTTCTAATGTTCCTGGTATTTTCCCTCTACCACCCTGGCCCCCAACACTTACTATGGTGAGGTCCCTGGGATGTCCCGTTTCTTGAAACATTTCTTTAATTGCCCACCATATAAGAGAGGCGCGCTGATTTCCTGCTAATCCTGATGTTCCTATCACTGCACCATCTTTAATCATCGAGACTGCTTCTCTTGCACTCATAAATTTTGGATTTCCAGGAACCCTTACAGCCTTTTTTGTGTTTCTCCAGTCCCACGTGGCTCTCCATTTGGCTATGTGCCAGAGAAGTTTTAGTTTGGTAATAACATTCATACTGCCGTCCCTTGAATTTAGATTTTTAATTGTCTATAAGACTTTTGGAAAAATTATATTAAACCTATGGGCATATTTCACAAATTAATATTTTTTATTGTATTCATTTCGTCATATTGCGAGAGAGAGTTTGTAGTAAAATATTTTCATTCAGTTTTTAAGGTAATTAATAATGGGTGTAGAAAAATCATATACTGAATTAGTTAACAACTATTTCGAAGAGGTGAGGTCGGAAATAAACAAGAGATTAGTAGGAAAAGGCAGTGTAGATATCCAAAAGATTGTTGAGATATTGCATAGAAAAAGAAAATATGTCTATGATTTCCTTACAAAACGCAAGATTGCACATTTTAGTAACGAAGAGGTAGATAAAAAGTTATTGGAAGATGAATTTGGTTCTCCATCGACGGTGGCTGAGTATGTGTTGTATGAGGTAGAAAATTTAGATAGGTTTTCTCTTTTCCCTCCTGATGGCGTTTGGTTAGGAGTTTGTTCAGGCATCGCAAGAAAATTTGGTGTAGAGACATTGTGGGTTAGAATGCTATTTTTTGTTTCAGGGTTATTATTGGGGATAGGTCTTGTTTTGTATCTGCTGGCATTCTTCTATTTATATAGAAACTCTCAGGGGATTCAAAGATTATTAAAGTTTAGTTGGTTGAAATTAGTATGGAACTTTGTATGGGTGATGATAGTTATAGTATCTATTTTTGTAGGGTTTCTGGCTATTTTAGGTGGGCTCTATTATTTGTACGTGGTTTATGTAGTGGTATTGAAAGAAACAGAATGGCTCGAAAAAGCAAGAAGTCTGGCGATAACATTAACTCTTGTCTTGGGTTTGGTTTCTGGAGTATTTTCTGTGTACGCTTCTCTTCCTTTGTTGAAAGGATGGAATGAAACTTTTAGGAATTTGAGAAACGCGGTATTGGCGTTGTTTATTTTTTTTATTTTCATTGATTTAGTTTACATATTGGTTAGAATGGTTATTATTGCGTTAAATACACTTTTGCTTTGACAAGATAAAAATTGAAGATAGGAGATTGTTTATGTCAATTACTATTCCTGAAGTAGGTAAATCTCGTGAAGAAATAATGAGCGAGATGATGAAGGCTCGCGAAAAAGATGCGAAATGGGAAGAAGGTAGGATTTTTAGTCTGGTCTTTCATTATTCAGATGAGCATACAGAATTTCTAAAAGAGGTATATACAAGTTTTTTTCATGAAAATGGGTTAAATCCTTTTGCCTTCCAAAGTTTGAAGAAGTTTGAGAGTGATGTGGTTAAGATGGTTGCGAATTTGATGAATGGTGATGATAATGTTGTTGGCTGTATGACTTCTGGTGGCACGGAAAGTATACTTTTGGCAATGAAGACATATAGAGATTATGCTCGATGGAAGAGGGGAGATAGGTATCTCGTTCCAGAAATAATAATACCTGATACCGCTCATGTGGCTTTTGAGAAAGCAGGGGAATATTTTGACATAAAGATGATACATGCACCTGTGAATAGAGATGGTAGAGTAGATATAAAGGCGGTAGAAGACAGAATTACATCAAGAACGATAGCGTTAGTAGGTTCTGCTCCTAATTATCCTTGTGGTGCTGTAGACCCAATTTTTGAATTAGGAGAACTTGCCCAAAAATATGACCTACTACTTCATGTAGATGCTTGCATAGGGGGAATGGTATTGCCGTGGTGGGAAAGACTGAAACAGAATGTTCCTCCTTTTGATTTTCGAGTTCCCGGAGTTACATCAATTTCAGTAGACATACATAAGTATGGATATTCTGCAAAAGGTGCGTCAGTAATTTTGTATAGGTCTATAGAAATAATGAAGCATCAGATTTTTGTTTATGTAAATTGGCCTGGTGGAATTTTTATGAGCCCAGGAATGCTTGGGACAAGGCCTGGTGGTGCAATTGCCTCGGCTTGGGCATCATTGATGTCATTAGGACAGGACGGGTATATTAGGAATACCGAATTGCTAATTGATACTGTTGAGAGGTTTCAGAACGGTGTAAAAAGTATAACAGGATTAGATATAGTTGGTAAGCCATGTGGTCCTGTATTTGCTTACTATAGCACAGATAAAGATTTGAACATATATGCTGTGGCTGATTTGATGGAGGAAAAGGGTTGGCACATAGATAGACAACAAAAACCGCCAAGTATTCATCAGATGATTAACCCAACACATAGAAATATCGTTGATAAATATATTGATGACCTAAGAGAATCAGTAGAGAAAGTAAGAAGAAATCCCGATATTCAAAAATATTCTAAGGCTCCTACTTATGGTATGCTTGCAAATGTTCCAGCAAGGGGCTTGGTGGAAAGGGAAGTAAGAAAGATTGTGGAAAGGATTTTTACGGGTGAATTTGATATGGAAAAATTTGGAGAACAGGAGAGAGGCAATAAAATATTAAATGTAATAAGAGATTTAATTGCAAATTTGGGTATTAGTAAGAAAAGATAGTCCCGAGTAAATAAATCAAGTTAAGATAGGAAATAGTAAGGATGCATTTTAGGTATATTAGATATATATTAGTAAGTTTTTTGGTGTTTTTTTCAGCAGATTTGTTTTCGCAGGAACAAGCACTACAAAATATAAGAACGGGGTTTGAGAAAGTTATTAGAGGTATTCAGCAGGTAGGTTCGTTTGCAGATGCTTTAATTCGTAATAATTTGCGTCAGAGTGAGCAATTGCCTTTTGTCTCTTCTCGCAGATTCAATGAGCAGTTTGAAGTAGGGAGTGAAACTCTTTTCTTAACTATTAAGAATGAGTTTGGGAAGGTGAGTATCAGGAGTTGGAATAACCCCATAGTGAAGATTGAAGCAAATGTGTTAATGGGAGGGAAATCAAATGAGGTAGTCGAGAAGGCAATTGATAGTTTTAATATGGGAATTTTGAAGCAGGACAATTATGTTTATATTCAGTGGCAAACCCTCAATGAAGGTGTGGAATATTTACAGGTGGATTACGATTTAGTTGTCCCGAGGTTTGCGTCTGTGAATGTAGAAAATTTTTTTGGGGACGTAGTAATTCGAGAAATACTTGGAGATGTAAAGGTTTTATGTCAGTTTGGAAATGTAGATGTGCAAAATATAGGTGGGAATGTTAGCGTTAGCACTCAGGGTGAATTTTCTTTGCTTTTGAAGAAGGTAGCAGGTAAAGCAAATTTAAATTTCATTAGAACTAAGGCAGAGATTGTCGATGTAAAAGGTGATTTAAATTTGAATTCCCTTATGAGCGAGGTGCTTTTAAGAGAGATTTCGTCTCCAAATGCGAGTATACATATAGATGGAGGAGAGATGAAGTATTATTTTCTTAGCGGAAAAAGTTGTAATATTGTGGGAAGTATGATAGGTGGAGAGGTTGTTTCCGACTTACCCATTGTAAAGAAGAGTTTAGGGTACTTTACAAAAGTTGAATTACTTAATCCAGAAACATCTAATCAATTGCAGTTTAGTGCGAACTTTGCAAATGTTATTTCGCTTTCTGAAACTAATATTGAGAGTGAAATGAATAAAGCAGTTTCTGGTGCAAAACCTTTTACTGATGTAAGTGCTTTTGAAGAAGAGGTTAATCCTGATGATGTGCTTATTGTTACCAATCAGAAAGGCGGTATTCATTTAATTGGCTCAGAAACTAATAAAATTACGGTAAGAGTTTCGCGGTTGATTTGGTTACCTAACTCAGAGAAAGTGCCGACAGTAATGGAGAAGATAACTAAAGACTTTCATAGGACCGATAATAGATTGTATCTCACAGTTAGAGGTTTATTAGAAGATTTTGGTACAGAAGTTGCGGATTGGAGGGCAGATATACAAATTATGTGCCCTGCTTTTTTGAGTGTGAATGTCGAATCGGGAGGAGGTGAAACAACTTTCGAATCTTTGGAGAAGTCTTTACGAGTAAATCAAGATGGCGGTAATTTAACTTTGAAAAATGTTAAGGGTGAGTATTTTATTTCAATGGCAAATGGAAGTGTTTATTTAGAAAATTCTGACGGTATTGGTGATATAAATATTAAGAAGGGGTTAATTAGTGCAAAACTTATCGGAGGCTCCCTATCTCTTAATGGCTTTCAGACCCGTATCAATTTTGAAGATGTATCTGCCAAAGCGAGGGTGTTGCTACAAGATGGTGAGATTAAGGTGTTGTTCTTTTCTGACCTCGTAAACGATTTGGAGTTGAAATGTAAGGACGGCAATATAAGTTTGGTTCTTCCGCCTAATCCCGATTGTAAGATAAAGGCAACTGTTAGCAATGGTGTGATTGATTCTATATACTCTCTTACCGGCTATTTTTCGAGGCTAAAGCAAGAGGGGGAAACTATATTGGGTGCTGGTAAAGTGAACCTGCTTTTGGAGTGTGATAATGGAGATATATTTATAGGGGGCAAACCAAATATTTCTGAGGCTGTACCCGAAAAAGATGCTGAGACGTCGGCGGGAAAAGAAAACTCAACTGGGAACTAATTTTAATTATATTGCCCGCATAAATGAGTATGGACCCATTAAACTACATAATAATAAGAGGTGCTCGGCAACATAATCTTGCCAATATAAATTTGGATTTGCCAAGAAATAAACTAATTGTGATCACGGGATTGAGTGGTTCTGGGAAGTCAAGTTTAGCGTTTGATACATTATATGCAGAGGGACAAAGGAGATATGTAGAGAGTCTCTCTGCTTATGCGAGGCAATTTTTGGAGCAGATGGAGAAGCCAGATGTAGACCTGATTGAGGGATTGAGTCCTGCAATATCAATAGAGCAAAAGACAGTTCACAGAAACCCCCGCTCTACCGTAGGCACGGTTACTGAGATATACGACTATTTGAGATTACTCTTTGCACGAATTGGGACTCCACATTGCTATAAGTGTGGAAAAGTAATCACTGCTCAGACTCCTCAGCAAATAGTAGACTTAATAATGAAATTCCCTGAGCAAACAAAGGTACAAATACTGTCACCAGTTGTTAGACAAAGAAAAGGGAACTACACAAAATTGTTTGAAGAGTTAAAGAAATCGGGTTTTGTGAGAGTTAGAGTTGATGGGACTATTTATAACATCGAAGATGAAATAAAGTTAGAAAGGTATGTAAAGCATGACATAGATGTGGTAGTGGATAGACTTGTTATAAAGCCGGATATTCAAAAGAGATTAACGGATTCTGTGGAAACCGCTTTGAAATTCGGAAATGGTTTGGTAAGAGTATGGTATGAGTTTCCAGGGCAACCTTATAAGGAAGTGATTTACAGTGAGCATCTATCCTGTATAGACTGTGGTATTTCTGTAGAAGAACTTGAGCCGAGAATGTTTTCGTTTAATAACCCAAATGGAGCGTGTCCTGCGTGTGGTGGGTTAGGTACAGTCACAGAAATAGACCCAGAGTTGGTAGTTCCAGACCCAAACCTTTCTATAGCAGAAGGGGCTGTGGAGCCTTGGAGTCAGAGGCCTATTCTTGATTCAATGTATAGGAAGATGTTGAGAATGGTTTGTGAACATTATGGGATTAGTCCTTACACTCCTTGGAAAGATTTACCTGAAAAAGTTAAGGATGTAATTCTCTATGGTTCAGGAGATGAAATTATTCACTTTACTTATAATATGGCTAATAGCAAATATGAGACATTTAGGCCTTTTGAAGGGGTTGTCCCCAATTTAGAACGGAGATACAGAGAGACCACTTCTACTCGTGCGAGAGAAATGATTGAGAGTTATATGACCACTAAGACTTGTAGGGTATGTCAAGGTACTAGGCTAAAGCCGGAAGCGAGAGCAGTGAAAGTAGGGGGTAAGAATATAGTAGAAGTGACAAGGATGTCTGTGAAGGAACTCATAAATTTCTTTGATAATTTGAATTTAACTGAACTGCAGTTTAAGATTGCGGAGAGGTTGTTAAAGGAAATAAAACTTAGATTGAGTTTCTTGAGTAATGTCGGATTAGATTATCTTACATTAGATAGACCTGCTGGCACTCTGTCGGGCGGAGAGTCACAAAGAATAAGGTTAGCAAGTCAGATAGGGTCAGGGTTGGTAGGGGTAATTTATGTTCTTGACGAACCAAGTATAGGGCTCCATCCACGTGATACTCGAAGGTTGGTGGATACTTTATGCAAATTGCGAGATTTGGGGAATACAGTAATTGTGGTGGAGCACGATGAATCTACTATTCGGTCTGCAGATTATGTAGTGGATTTAGGACCTGGTGCTGGTGTTCATGGCGGAAGGGTGGTTGCCCAAGGTTCTCCTTCTGAAATTGAGATATGTGAAGAATCGTATACCGGTCAATATCTATCTGGGAAATTTAAGGTATACATGCCTGAAAAAAGGCGAAAACCGAAAGGTAAATGGTTGGTAATAAAAGGTGCGTCATTGAATAATCTTAAAAATATTGATGTCGCATTTCCATTAGGGCTTTTTATTTGTGTGACTGGTGTGTCCGGCTCTGGAAAGTCAAGTTTAATTAACGACACTTTATATCCTGCTATTTGGTTTGCTTTAAATAAAAAGAAACCTGATAGAAAGCTTTATTACAAATCAATGGAAGGATTGGAATATATCGATAAAATAATTGATGTAGACCAATCTCCTATTGGTAGAACACCGAGGTCTAATCCTGCAACATATACCGGTGTATTTACTCCTATCAGAGAGTTATTTAGTAAGGTACCTGAAGCAAGGGCTCGCGGATATACTCCAGGTAGATTTAGTTTCAATCTT
>CAZZMK010000124.1:0-12051 GCA_964655185.1 uncultured Nitrospirales bacterium
CACTCGTTTCGCCTAAGTTCCCGACAAACCAACCACATTCGCTATCGGAATTTTCATTACATCCACATAAATCTTACCGTTTAAGTCCATATCGTTCGGCTGGAACAGTTCGAGGAAAAACTGAAACTCACCCAGGTCTACCCCCTCAAGGAGTTGATTTTCCAATACCTGCTGAAGTTTGTCGCAAAAATCAATGTTGAGCGCTTCGCCATAAACGGTGGAAGAAATAACTATCACTATCCCCACAAAAATCCCTACTACCTTTTTATTCATTGCCCTGACCTCCAAGTTAACATTTTCACTTTTTCTATTTAACTCAACATATAATATGTTATACACTAAATGAGTTAAAAATACAAACTGTAAGAGATGTGTTTTCGGAAATCGTTTAATTTTTGGGATGTTTTACCAAAGGAATAGCAAATATTGAAACTATTACACATCAGGTTTCTAAAAAGAGGAATAGACTATGGCTATACTCAAAAAGAAATCATTTATCACCATAATATCGATAACTATCGGGATAATGACTTTTTTAATTTTCCCCTGTGAACTCTCTTACGCACAATTCTACGAATCCTCAATAAAATCCTATTTGATTAAGTGGAACTTACCAGAGGAACGTGTTTGGGTAGGTCCATATTTATGGGCTAACAGATTACAGGATTGGTTAGTTATACCCGCAGGATTAAAAAGTAATATCACCAGAACCAACCTGCATTTCAGAACGGTTCACTTATTGAGTCACAAGTTAGGAAAAAAAGAAGGAACATTCGCAATAGAAGTTACCATCACTCCACTTACATTACACTCAGATGTTTTTGACTCTTTCGCGGGGGTTTTAATAGGAGCAGGGGCTGGAGACCTTAGTTTTCAATCTTCCTCTCTCATACATCACAGCCCGGGCAAAAACGGCGGTATAATGGCAGGAATAGACGAATGCGGGAGAGCCCTCATACGGGACTTTACAAAGAAAAATGCTCCGGTAATAGCCACAGGAAAGGTACCAAACAGATTTGCAAGTACATATAAAATCTCACTCAAAGGCACACAACACGGTAATTGGTGTGAATTATGGTTATTTTCCTACGATGCCCAAACTAATGAACTCCTATCCGATGCGAAACTCCCCGACGCATCCATTAGACAGGTAGAAGGCAATATTGCTCTGGTAGCACATCCGGGTGGGGGTGATAAACCTGCAAATTTTATTTTCAACAACTTTTTAGTCAAGGGAAGTAAATTGGAAGTGGTCGAATCGGAGGATAAAGAAATTGGGCCCATAGTTGGTGTGCTATACACCATAAGTAGAGGCAACTTATACTTATCTGTGCAGACAGTTCCTTTAGGGAAGAATGAAGGCAATGAAATTTCTCTCGAAATAGAACAAGGCGGTGATTGGCTATCGATTGCGAAAGCACCTGTAGAGCCTACTTCGCGAATAGCAAAGTTTCAGGTAGTGCCATGGAGGTATAAAGTAGATACAAAGTATCGTACAGTGATATATTGCTATGACAATGATGGTAAGTTAAAGCCTTTCCCATATTATGGGAAAATCCGAAAGGAGCCATTAGACAAAACTACTGTGGTATTGGGAGCCTTCACCTGTTCTCGAATGGTTGGAGACCCAGGAGTTGATGCTGGCTCATTCGAGTGGACAGCCAACAAAGTATGGTTTCCACACGGCGATTTAGTGAGTAAAGTAAAGGTGCACGACCCAGATATATTATTCTTCTCTGGCGACCAAATTTACGAACATGCAAGCCCCACAAGAAAAGAGGTTAATATACTCGATTATCTCTATAGATGGTATCTATGGCACTGGTCATTTCGCACTCTCACTCGTGAGCGACCTACAATCTGCATCCCGGACGACCACGATGTATATCAGGGTAATCTATGGGGAGCAGGTGGCAGACCCGCCGAACAACAAGACGATGGTGGATATGTAAATCCACCGGACTTCGTAAATGCAGTCCAGAACACGCAAACAGCACATCTGCCTCCACCTTTTGACCTAACACCTATCGAACAGGGAATCACAGTATATTACACAGATGTAACCTACGCAGGTATAAGCATGGCAGTGATTGAAGATAGGAAGTTCAAGTCATCACCGAAGGAATTACTACCTAATAGCCAGTGTGAAAATGGCTGGTTTCAAAACTATAACTTTAACCCTAAAAAAGAGGCTGATGTGCCAGGTGCAGTACTGTTAGGCCAAAGGCAGATGGATTTCCTTAACAAGTGGGTTGAAGATTGGTCTTACAATGCAGAATTTAAACTTGTCCTATCCCAAACACTATACGCAAGTATGAGTACTTTACCTGCAAATGAAACAAGAGATAACATAATTCCTAAATTAGAATTATACCCACCCAATGAATACCCTGAATTTTACGAAATTAAAGCAGATGCAGATACAAATGGCTGGCCTCCATCTGCAAGAAACGAAGCACTTAGGATGTGGAGGAAATGCTTCGCTATGCATATTTGTGGAGACCAACATTTAGGCTCAACAATACAATACGGTATCGAAAACTGGAACGACGCAAGTTATGCCTTTTGTGTCCCTGCGATATCCACGCGGTTCCCGCGTAGATGGTTCCCACCTTTACCCGGAAACAACAGAAAAGAAAATGCTCCACGATACACAGGAGAATATGAAGACGGATTCGGCAACAAGATAACTGTACACGCAGTGGCTAACCCTATGCTTTATGGGGTAGAGCCTCAGGAACTCTACAATCCCGCTACAGGCTACGGAATAATAAGACTTAACAAAAAAGACAGGACAATAACTATAGAGTGTTGGCCTCGATGGGTAAACCCACAGTTAGAACCGCAAAAAATGTTCCCCGGTTGGCCTATAACCATATCGCAACTGGATAATAACCGTAAAGACATAAAGGGCTATCTCCCTACATTAAAAATTACTGGCTCTGAAAAACCACTTATCAAAGTCAAAGATTCAAACAATAATCTTGTCTATGCGATTAGAATTAATCAGAGTTCATTCAAGCCATTTGTGTTCGAAGAAGGAACTTACACAATAGAAGTGTCCGACCCCGAGACTAAATCCACTAAAGTATTAGAAAACATCCAGTGTCTTCCCCCAAATGAAGAGAAGACACTGGATGTCGCACTCTAACATCATATTATCTATCACAAATATGATTCCAAGTACTCCAATAACGCATTAAAAAGCCTCTGCAAACGCATCTGATGGCTCTTCTGGTTCTTCCTCAGGCTTTGGCAGTTCCCTCGCCTTGATGAAAGGTCCAGTAACCATATCCTTGTATCCCATCCCAGGGCCGACCATCGGGAACACAAGTGCTTTCTTATCAACAACCACTTCAAGAAAAGCAGGTCCATCATCAAATTCAACAAACCTTTGCAAAGCCTTTTTCAAATCCTCTCTCTGCGTCACTCTTTCTGCAAACTTAAATCCATCTGCTTGGGCAGATTTAACAAAGTCTTTTTTGTGCAAAGATTTGTCCGAACCTGAGAATCTACCCTCGAAATACAAAGTCTGCCACTGAACAACCATTCCATCGCCGTGATTATTAAGCAATAGTATTTTCACAGGTATATTGTAATTGGTACAGGTCTCCATCTCACCAAAATTCATCCTTAGACTGCCATCACCATCTATATCTATTACCATCTTGTCTGGTCTTCCAACCTTCGCACCTATTGCAGACGGCAAACCAAAGCCCATTGTGCCCATACTACCAGAAGTAATGAAACTCCTTGGATACTTAACCCGCAGATACTGTGCAGCAAACATTTGATGTTGACCCACGCCTGTAGTGAAAATAGCCTCTCCCTTAACTATTTCATTAAGCGCTTCTATCACCTCAGGAGGTTGTATCTTAGGTGCATTTCTATCATAATTTAACGGATATTCTTTCTTTAGTGTCTGAATGTGTCTAATCCACGCCCCGTGTTTAAGATGTATATCCTTGCCATACTCCATAAGTTTTTTCAGTACCTTGCCTGCATCGCCCACAAATGACCACACTACTGGCTTTACTTTCCCAATTTCCGCCGCGTCTATATCAATGTGGGCTATCTTAGCATTTGGAGCAAATTCACTTGCGAGTCCCGCAACCCTATCATCGAATCTGGCACCAACTGCTATTAACAAATCGCAATCCATCACCGCATAGTTAGCATAGGCAGTGCCATGCATACCTAACATGTGCAAGCACAGTGGGTCTGCTGTATCGATAGACCCGATACCCATTAATGTAGTCACCACAGGGATCCGATATTTACGAACAAAATCCCTCAAGATATGTGCTGAATTACTATTTATCACTCCGCCCCCAACATACAATAAAGGTCTCCTTGAGGACTTTAGCAAGTCAAAGAACTCCTTTGCCTCTTCAGGCGTTAGTTCCGCTTTGTTTATCTTCTCCATTCTCTGATAATACCCATGTAGAGGAAGCAAGCCTTTCCCCTTAAAAGTACATTCGTAGTTCTGGACATCTTTAGGCACATCAATAACAACCGGTCCCGGCCTACCACTGCGGGCAATATAAAATGCTGTTCTGACTATCTCTTCTAATTTTTCCGGCTCCTCCACCAGAAACACATGCTTGGCACAAGCAGACATGATATTGAAAACTGGCGCTTCTTGAAAAGCATCTGTCCCAACTGCAGAACGAGCAACCTGACCGCTTATCAAAACTATCGGTATCGAATCAGCCATAGCATCGCGAATTGGAGTAACTGTATTTGTAGCACCCGGACCTGATGTCACCAATAACACACCGACCTCTCCCGTGGCTCGAGCATAGCCAGAAGCCATAAAGCCCGCACCCTGCTCATTTGCTGGCACTATAAGATTAAACTTATGCTCCTTATGGCTCCTATTCCATCTAAATATGGCGTCGTAGGTAGGCAAAATTGCACCACCACTGTATCCGAATATAACCTTCACACCTTCATCAGCAAGAACTTGAAGGATTATTTCTGCTCCTTTCATTTTAGTTCCTGCTAATTCATGCTTCTTAGTAGTCATATCTAATTCCTCCTCAATGTTTTATGTGTACATTCTTTTGTTTTATTGTTAATATTGAAAAATTTAAAACAAGAACGCCGCAGAACTCTCGGGTTCTGCGGCGCTTGTAATCCTACTCCGCGCTAATAGTCAAATTAGCCTTCCGGCGGAGACTCTTGTTCTGCTGGCGCCGCAGGTCCCGGCGCCTCACCTACGCCCACACTGGAATCTCCCTCCGCCTTCTCCTCTTCTTTTGCTTTGCCATTCTCCAATATCTTTTCAGCCACTTCCTCAATATTAGAGGCAGAGGCTAACAATTCGGACGGTAGAGCATCTTTTAGTATGGAACGAACATCCACAGGCTCACTTTGACCACCATGTGTAGCCATTATCTCATGGTCGAGGTCTTTAAGATACTCTTTTATACTCAACCCGACTTTTCGCTCTTGCGGGTTAATATTGATAATCTTCGCCATCACCTTCTGACCAATCTTAAGGACATCTTCAGGCTTTTGCACCTTTTCTAATGCCATCTCACTTAGGTGAATTAAACCCTCGACGCCATTTTCCAACTTCGCAAAAGCGCCAAAACTAACAAGTTTTGTGATTTCTACTTCAACATGCTTACCAATAGGCATCTCGGAGACTAATTCCTCCCACGGGTCAGGTTCTAATTGCTTTATACCTACATTAATCTTCTCCATCTCAGGGTCTATGCTAAGAATCTTTACTGTAACCTCTTGGTCCTTTTTCAACACTTCTGCTGGGTTAGTTATCTTCTTAGTCCAAGAGATATCACTCACATGCAGTAAGCCATCTATACCCTCTTCAAGTTCTATAAACGCACCGTATTCCGTTAAAGCCCTGACCTTACCCTTAACCACAGAACCAACCGGATATTTCTCAGCCATAATCTTCCACGGATTGGGCTGGGTCTGCTTCAATCCGAGCGAAATCTTTTGCTCCTCAGCGTCTACATGCAAAACCATCACATTCACTTCATCACCTACATTCAACATCTCCGAAGGATGCTTTATCCTTCTCGTCCAACTCATCTCACTTATGTGAATCATCCCCTCGAGTCCGTCTTCGAGTTCCACAAAAGCCCCATAATCAGTCAAACTAATAACTTTGCCAGTAACAATAGAACCAACCGGGTACTTCTCGTTAACTGTAAGCCATGGATTCGGTGTCTTCTGCTTCAAGCCGAGGCTCACACGATGGGTCTCAGGGTCGTAGGTCAGCACCATAACCTCTATCTTCTGGCCAATCTTTAGGAACTGATGCGGATTCTTTGGCCTGCCCCAACTCATATCGGACACATGTAGAAGACCATCAAGACCGCCAAGGTCTATAAACGCACCAAAATCGGTTATGTTCTTCACTTCACCCATCAAAATATCACCAACCTTTATAGTCTCTATCAACTTTTTCCTTTGTTCTTCTCTACGCTCTTCTAAAACTTTCCTATGACTTACAACAACATTTCTCCGCTTTTTATTCAAACTTAATATATAAACTTCTAATTTCTTGCCTACATAATCATCAAGGTCAATAATAGGCTTCGTGCTAACCTGACTACCCGGCATAAAAGCATCTACACCAATATCAACCTTCAAACCGCCTTTCACCTTACGCAACACAACGCCTTCAATAATTCTCCCTTCCTCAAAGGCTTTCTCCACATACTCCCAATTCTTAATCCTATCCGCCTTTGTCTTTGAAAGAATCGGCACTCCTTCCTCATTTTCAGGCACTTCAATATAGAAATCAAAAACCGCACCCACCTTCAATTCATCGCGATTAACAAAATCAACTATTCTGACCACACCTTCGCTTTTGTAGCCGATATCCACCAAAACCTTATCGTCGAGGATAGATATCACCTGCCCCTTGATGATATCCCCCTCCTTGTAAGTTGTCATCCCTTCCTGTAGGGACCTATCAAGGTCAGTGGAAGCAAGATACTCATTCAACTCACTCGCAAGTTGTGAATCAAGTGCCTTAGTAGCCAATTCATCAATACGCGCATTTAATTCAGAATACTTGTACGACATAGTAAGAGAAATCTCCTTTCTCTAAGAAATATCCTGCAACTTAAGCAGGAAAAATATTATAACATCTATAAAAAAGTATTATCAACTAAATCAACGAACTATAATTAATAGGAAATGATAAGGAAAACATCGACAACCAAATAAAAAGAAAAGTGCCGGAGAGGGGACTTGAACCCCTACGCCCTCAACGGGCACATGGACCTGAACCATGCGTGTCTGCCAATTCCACCACTCCGGCACACCGCAAATTTAAATTCTAATACATCCCCTTATCATTGTTCAATTACAAATCCGCATCTACTAACCATCCTATAATTAGTAATTATCAAACTACATATAGAAGAAGACATTTTTCAGAAAACTACATACACCAAACTTTATATTACTCAATAACCTATGAATATAGATAACTTACTCATAATACTCATAATATTTTCTCCCAAATCGTAGTGGAAACCTCCTGGCTTCGGACCACTTTAGACAAAGACTTATTCACTCGAACTACTGAGAGTAAGGTTCCACTATATCTTACATGTTCTTAAAACTTAAAATTATACTCCCAAATTATCTTAGTGCGAAGGGGCAAAAACTATCCCGTTCTTTTCTAATATCCCCCTAATTATCTTCGATTGCTTCAGGAGTTGGGCTATTGCTCCTTCCCCCGCCTCAACTTGAGCCACACAATCACTATACCCGCACAGCACATTCAAGTATCCACACGACCCACTGCTATACACTCCCTCCAACTGCTTAAATACCCCCTTCACCATCTGCTCAAATTCCGAACTCTGACGAATATCTTGCTCAAACAACCGCCTTATTCCTTTCTCCTTTAGGTCTATGCTAACCTCAGGAAAAGGTAGCAAACCCTCTAACTCCTTCCCCGTATAATCCGCTAAAATGTGTACATCCCACAATATCGTTATTAGCCCCGCAGACTCATTTCGCGGTAGACCCGTAATTTGCATACACAACTGAATTAACTCCCGATTTATCTCATTCCGCTTCTTATGAATGAACTCCAAAGCCTCCCCTACCCTCTCCTCTACAATCTCATCTACGCTCCTCCCATCCATCTGATTCTCATCCCCAGCCAACTCATTCCTAACTATCTTAGAAAATTCTTCTTCTAATACATTCCTCAAAGTCTTAAACTTGCGAATGTCTTGATTAAACCCCCAATGAAATAGGTACCGGTGCTTCTTTCCCCCGCCAAAACTAAGTCCAAATTTATCCTTCAGTTCCTTTATAAACTTACTATTTCCCCCTTCTTGGTCGATAATATCATTCAATCTCGCAAATAAAGGCTCTAATGAACTATTCGAACCCCTATCAATACCCAAAACCGCATAATAATCTATCCTATGTTTAGCGTAATTTTCCCGTGCATATAAATCCGAACCAAGAACAGAAAGAAAAACAAGTGTAAGTAAGATTAACCTGAGGCTACTTCTAAGGAACTTCATACCATACACCCCTATTATCCAAAACCTATTGGACACAAAAACTATCTCAATCGCCTCGGTAATTGCCCCTCCTTCCAAGAATTAACTATCTCCTCTGCCTCACGCACCTGCTCTTGAGTTATTCCAAAAAACCAGCCAAACAAATTATCCCTATTGCTTTTAGCCGTGCTATATAAATCATTATCTGACTCTTTTTCTGCTATTTTCATTGCTATTGTATAATAAGCATAAGCCAAAACATAATCCTGCGGAACTCCGAGGCCATTGCCATACAGCACCCCAAGATTATTCATCGCCAAAGCGTCCCCCTTCTCCGCTGACTTCTCATACCACTCCCTCGCCTTAGTATAATCCCGCGGAACTCCGCGGCCGTTGTAATACATATCCCCAAGTTTATTCATCGCCCAAGCATCCCCCTTCTCCGCTAACTTCTCATACCACTCCCGCGCCTTAGCATAATCCCGCGGTACTACGAGGCCAAGGGCATATTTTGTCCCAAGCATAAACATAGCAACAGGTTTTCCTTCTTCCGCTAAACGCATTAAATCCTCTATAGATAAACCACTATCCTCCTCATAATCACTCTCCACCTCTATCAATAAACCGGCTAATTGCGGAATACCATTCAACACACTCTTATTACTCCGCAAATTGCCCAACGCCTGCTTAGAAAATTCTATATCTACCCCTTTCACTAAATTCTTATTTAACACATGCTCAGCATCCTCAACTTTACCTAACTTCTGATATATCGCCGATATAAATATCCTGCCCATCCCATCCGTATCTTCTATGTGCTTCTCCGCTTCCCTCGCTAACCTATACAACTCCTCCCTCGTTTTACCATTTTTTAACTCAGGGTCTCGCTGATATACCGATTGCATCTTAAGAATACACGCCTTACTGTATATCGGGTCTATCGCTAAAATACTCCGATGAACACTAAAAAACTTATCCAAACACTCCTCCCGCTTATCTTTATACCTATTATCCTTACTCTCAGCATACGCCTTATCCAACTTCATCGCATAACTCAACCAAAAAGGAGGATACGATTGAATAAAATCATTGTTACGCTCCAAATCTTGATATAGTACTAATGACTTATTAATATCTCGTTCCTGCTCCGCCCTTAGATAATCTTTTATTGAGTTCTCCCTAATAACTGCTAAGCCTTTCGAATCAAAGTTGTATGCTGAGGATATACTCCAACATGCTGTTAACCACTCCGTCCATAACCTATTTATACTCTCTACTTTGTCCCTATCAAGTTTCCATAAACCCTCATCTAACTCCTTCTCCAAATCCGCCTTAAAATCCCTGTAATTAAAATATGCACTCACTCCCGCCTGAACTAAACTAAGCAAAAAAGTGCCAAGTGTAGCACCATACGCACGAACACCTCCAGCACTCTTCCAAAATGCCCTATGCTTCTCCTTCTCAAACCGTTCCAAAAACCTCTCCCGCTCCTTATCTGACAACTTAAACTCCGTAATCTTATCCATTATCTCCTTATAAAGGTTCAGTATATCCCTAATTGACTTTTCCTTACCGCTTACCTTCTCAAACTTCAAATTATTGATAATATTGTTGTATTCCATATCTAAAACTATTCGGTCTTGGGTCTCTATTATCTTACAGATAGACACAGTAGCAAGATTCAATGCTTGGGCAAGAGCAACCGCCTCGTCAAACTCACTACTTCCTGAATTAGACTGGCTCTCAGATGAGGGTTTAGAAACACCCGAAGATGAACTTGACTCCATATCTGTATTTTGGGATGTAATTAGAGGCACTACTTTCTCATTAAAATTAGATTGCTCGCGATTATCACCTTGGGTTTCTATACTATTGGCTATATTCATAACTCTCATCTCATACACTTTCTCTATAGATGCATAAGAATACTGAAAGAGAAAAATGCTTAGTACGAATGAAACTAAAAGTATCAACCCCTTTGAAAAACTCTTTTTGCCATTTAACCTCATAGCAACACTCCTTTTTTATTGTTTTATACGAAAATCAACTTGCTTCTATTTTAAAAAATTAAGTCTACTTGTTCGAATATTTTCTCTTTACAATTATATTCTTTTTCCAGATTCAGTAAAAAATTATGGTAAATTCGGAGACGAAAGTTTATTGTCCCTACAAAGGGTCAAAGATTTAAAGGATTTTAAAAACTCCTTTTTGTTCTTAGAAATTCACAGGATTTTTATTGTTTATAATAAATCTATGATGGTAATTTCGGTAAATGTTAATTGTAATACTCCCCTCTATTTAGTGCCGATTTTATTTATTAACTGAGATACATTAACTAATCGCTAAAACTTTTGTTTATTCCTTCCATTTGCGGAACACAAAATTCTTGCTCAGAACGAAATTAAACACTAATCCCGCTAATATACCTACTATGGCAGGGATTTGAGGTACACTCTCAAAAAATGGGAATAAGTGTAAAAGGACAAGCACAGTAACATAGTTCACTACTGCACCGAGCGAGCACGCACCTACGAACCCAATAAGTTGGGGAAGCCAATGACTGTCACCTGCGTGTGGAAATGTAAACCATCGATTAAGCACAAAGTTTGATAACATAGCCACCATAATTGCCACCGCCACAGATAACCTCACGGGGACACCTACATACACCAGCAGAGTAAGGACAATTAGGTTTACTATCGTGCCAGAAAAGCCAACCACTGAGAAGTGCAGGAAATATGTAAGATTCTCATACTTATAGAAGTAGAGCCT
This sequence comes from uncultured Nitrospirales bacterium, assembly GCA_964655185.1. Taxonomy (GTDB): domain Bacteria; phylum Hydrogenedentota; class Hydrogenedentia; order Hydrogenedentales; family Hydrogenedentaceae; genus Hydrogenedens. The sequence continues at coordinate 11,283 of CAZZMK010000124.1, forward strand.
GCGCAGATGGATTAGATAATTGATTTGCTCCCTCAGATTTAATTTGCTTTTACCGTGAGCCCTTTGTGCGAAGTGGATTGGTATCTCAACAACTTTTTTCACCGGGCACTTTACAAGTAATTCGAGCCCAATTTTGTAGCCTGTGGGATTCAATGGACCGGCATTCAGGAGGAGTTCCCTCTTCAATGCGAAGAAGCCACTCATAGGGTCTTTGACTGTGGTAAGTGGTTTTGCAAGTAAGGTTGCTACCATACTATTTATCCACCTGAATATCCCCCATTTCTCATCCGTTGATGCACCGGGAACATACCTCGAGCCAACGACCATATCCGCCTCGCCTACCTCAATAAGTTTGACCATCTGAGGAATCTTCTCCGGCGGATGGCTTAAGTCCGCATCCATCACCACCAATATCTCACCTGAGGCTAACTCGAATCCTTTTAATACTGCAGAACTTAATCCTCGTGCACCTTTCCGCACAAAAATCCTGCACCAAGAGTAAGAAAGTGAGTTTACATACTCTTCACTCCCATCTTTGCTATCGTCATCCACTATAATCAGTTCAAGTGGCAACTTTTCTTGTTCCCTTACCTTACCGATTCGCTCAATTAGTTCAGGCAGATTCTCCCTCTCTTTATATGTAGGCACTATAACAGATACAAACGGTTTTTCAGGCATATTTTTCCTATCGATTCTTGAAATTTCTAATAATTCCAAAAGATACAAAATTCGTTATCAACTATATGTCTATAAGTGATAATATTAAGTT
>CAZZMK010000125.1:0-3164 GCA_964655185.1 uncultured Nitrospirales bacterium
TTTACGCTCAGGGCTATCCGGACCCTATAGTGGATGTAGTATGGGCTAATACAGTGTTGAGGGATAAACCACTGGTAATTTCAAAGGTTAGTTTTAATTTTGCGGGGGATATGTCTGCGGATGAGAAGCATAATCGTGTGAGAAATGCCTTATGGGAACTTGTAATTTCTGGGGCAGAAATAATAGCGGTTAGTTTAGAGTGGCAAATGGACAAGGACCTTCCAGTATGGAAGGCAATTGTGGACGCTAATAGGTTTTTTAGGAAGTATGGGAACGAAATAAGAGAATTTCAATCAGCCAAGCCGGATGTGAATGTAATATTTAGTGATTCCTCGAAGATACTGGATGGTGGTGTGCCTCATTTGAAATCTGCAAAAATGGCTTATGAAGGCAGTTCCTTCGCTGGATACAAGATAGGCTTTGTAACAGAACAGCAAATAAAGATGGGGGCTTTGAACGAGACAAATGTTATCATAATGCCTCAAATTCTGGCTTTAGAGGATGAAGTGTTTGGTCTACTTTCGGGGTATGTAACGTCAGGCAAATATATAATTAGGGTGGGTACACAAATTCCCTATGACCCACGGGGAATATCAAGAAGGGATGTAGTTCAGCCGTCAGGCAATACGGTTCTGGTAAGAGGGATGAATTTACCTACTGAATATCTTTATGGGATGGACGCTACTATTGCTAAAAAGGCGTTGAAACCACTTCCGAGACCGATAAATATAACAGGTTATCCAATAGAGGGGGTTAAGTCAAGGTTTATACCTACGGAGGATGGTGGGGGTTATTTGTATCTGACGAGTTTGAGGAGAGATAGCGTTGTGTGCGGATTAGATGGGTATTTGCAAAAAGGAAAGAATTTGATTGATGGCAATGAAGTAGAATTCCCACGCACTATAAATCCACTTGAGGTTATGTTTGTACGGTTGTATCCTCCAAAATATGAAGTTGAGGTGAAGCAGGTTGAGAAAAAGGTAGGTGGAAGTAAGAAAGAAAAAATTAAAAAGATGTGAAGACAATTGTAGCGTTTTATTCATAGACGGGGTTTAGTTATGGCAAGTAATGAAAAAAGTGTGCAAGCGGTTCCTCAAAATATCATCGCGCTAGTTTGGGATTTTGATTATACTCTAACGCCTATGAATATGCAGGAACCCCTGTTCAGAAAGTATGGAATAGATGAAAATAAATTTTGGAAAGAAGTTAATTCTCTTCCTGAGTACTATAAAAAAGCGGGGGTTCGTGTATCTGAAGAATCTGCCTATCTCTGGCACATGATTTCGTATGTAAAGGCGGGTAAATTGAGTGGCTTGACTAATCAAGAACTTAGGGAATTGGGAAAGGAGATAAAATTCTATGAAGGATTGCCCGAGTTTCTAACTAAAGTTCAGGATTGGCTAAATTGTGAACCATATACAGAATATAACATTAAAGTAGAACATTATGTAGTTAGTAGTGGTTTAGTTGAAATGATTAGGGGCTCAGCAATTTCAAGTTATTTGTCGGGAATTTGGGCTTCTGAGTTTATAGAGGTGCCTGCAGGGCCTGATGAAGATTTTTCTCAACCGCCGAAATCTGGTGAGATTAGCCAGGTGGGTTATGTAATAGACCATACTACCAAGACAAGAGCCCTATTTGAAATTAATAAAGGTGTAAATAAACTTGAAGGTATATCTGTAAATGATTCCATTCCTGAACATGCGAGGCGAGTTCCATTTAAGAATATGATTTATATAGGCGATGGACCGAGTGATATTCCGTGTTTTTCTGTGGTTAGAAAACATGGTGGATTTACATATGCGGTTTATCCTCGTCGGGATGAAAAGAGATTCATTCAGGTGGTACAGTTGTTGGGGTCGGGGAGAATTGATGCATACGGTCCGGCTGATTATACAGATGAGAGCGAAACTTATTTCTGGATTAAATACAAAGTTAAGTCAATAGCGGATAGGATAGTTGAGGAGAAGCGTGAGGCAATTTATGCACAAATAAAAATGGGCCCACGTCATGGGTAAGTAGTTAAGAGAAGATACAGTTATTGTGTATTAACTGGTTTATTGAGGTCTTGACCAGATTCCCGGGATATAAGTTCCACATGCGGGGCATTTTCCATCCTTTATTTCATTTTTCCAGACAGTAAAACCTGTTCTTTCTATTAGTAGGTGAGAGCAGTTTGGGCAATAGGTATTCTCAAGTTTTCCAAGTTCGCCTGGCCTGTTTCCTACATATACGTATTTAAGGCCTGAATCTTTACCTATTTTGTAAGCGGTCTCAAGTTGAGATGCTTTTGTCGGTGCTACATCTCGCATTTTGTATTGGGGATAAAAGCCTGTAACATGCCATGGGATATCTGGGTTTACCTTGGCAATAAATTTGGTGAGTTCAGAGATTTCTTCTGGACTATCATTGAAAGTAGGTACAAGTAGAGTAACTATTTCTACCCAGTATCCTAATTCTACTGCCTTCTCAATTGCACTACATACTACTGAAAGTTTTCCACCTAATTTATCATAGTGTGATTGATTGAAAGATTTCAGGTCGACCTTAAATAAATCCATTACAGGCTTCATAAACTCGAGGACCTTTGTAGAAGCGTGACCATTGCTTACATACCCACATAGAATTTGATGTTGTTTTGCAAGTGAGAATACTTCATAAGACCAATCACTTGTTATTAGTGGCTCATTGTATGTGCTTACTATTACTGGAGAACGATATTTAAGTGCAGTCTCTACGATTTCTTCGGCGGTTATTGGCTCTAATTGGATAGTAGAGTTTGGGTCTCTGAGAGTTTGACTACTGAACCAATTTTGGCAAAATGGACAATGGAAATTACATCCAAGCATACCGTAGGATAGAGCGGTTGAGCCAGGTAGGACATGGAAGAAAGGTTTTTTCTCAATTGGGTCTACTGCTAATCCTGCAACATAATTAAATGGAACAAATAAAGTTCCATTTTCATTGAATCTTACTTTACAGGTGCCCGACTTACCTTCTTTGATGATACACTGGTGCCCGCAGGAATGACATTGTACTTGATTATCGTCCAATTTGGTATACAGCGAAGGATTAGCAGGGTGTGAGTATCTTTTTAAGATTTTTTCAGGTTCGGAATTCATAGTTTTATCCTCAAATTTGTATTAGGGATTATTTGGGTCCCC
>CAZZMK010000126.1:0-4836 GCA_964655185.1 uncultured Nitrospirales bacterium
GTGGGGTGGAATAGAGGTACGGTGAGTGGATGTTATGCTACGGGTTCGGTGTCTGGGGATGGGGATAATGTCGGTGGTCTGGTGGGGGAGAATTGGTATGGTACAGTGAGTGAATGCTATGCTATGGGTTCGGTGTCTGGGGATAGGCATGTCGGTGGTCTGGTGGGGGAGAATAGAGGTACATTGAGTGGATGTTATGCTACTGGTTTGGTGTCTGGGGATGGGGATAATGTCGGTGGTCTGGTGGGGGAGAATAGAGGTACAGTGAGTGGATGCTATGCTACTGGTTCGGTGTCTGGGTATGGGGATTATGTCGGTGGTCTGGTGGGGGAGAATTATGAAGGTACAGTGAGTGAATGCTATGCTACAGGTGCGGTGTATGGGAATTGGTATGTCGGCGGTCTGGTGGGGGAGAATTGGTATGGTACAGTGAGTGAATGCTATGCTATGGGTTCGGTCTCTGGGGATTATTATGTCGGTGGTCTGGTGGGGGAGAATTATGAAGGTACAGTGAGTGAATGCTATGCTACAGGTGCGGTGTATGGGAATTGGTATGTCGGTGGTCTGGTGGGGGAGAATTATGAAGGTACAGTGAGTGAATGCTATGCTATGGGTCCGGTAACGGGGGGTTATTCCGGAATAGGCGGACTGATAGGCTCCATGTATTCAGGTAGTGTTACGAATACTTATTCAACGGGATTAGTAGGTGGTAGTGGTAGTTCTAAAGGCGGGCTGATAGGGTATCGTGATGGAGAGTATCCCGGCACAGTGACGAGTAGTTATTGGGATGTTGAGACATCGGGTATGAGCACATCTGCGGGTGGAGAGGGCAAGACGACCGCAGAGATGAAACAGCGTGCGACTTATGTAGGCTGGGACTTTGTGAATGTATGGGGCATAGATGATGGGGTAAGTTATCCGTATTTAATGTGGCAGGGAGGCCCTGTTATACTCGAAGGCGAAGGTAGTGGTATGCAAGAGGGCGAAGGCAGTGTAGACGGTGTGTGGGAAGGCGAAGGCAGTGGTAGTGTGCCAGAAGGTGAAGGTAGTGGAGGAGGAGGCGTGCAAGAAGGCGATGGTAGTGGCGGTGGAGACGTTCCAGAGGGCGAAGGTAGTGGTGGAGTGCAAGAAGGCGATGGTAGTGGCGATGGTACGCAAGAAGGCGAAGATAGTGGAGGAGATAGACAAGTGGAAATAACTTGTGGTGGATGTGGTTCTAAGAAGTCGAATGCAGATATTATAAAGTTCTTGTTAGACTTTATTGCGGTGGGTACGGTGATTTCGCTTATGTCAGGTGTATCCAGAAGGAGGAGATAGAGGGATTATTTGAGGTTTACTGATATTATTGGTGGTTGGCTTGTGTTGATTGATAGCGGGGAGAATATATGTTCTCCCCGCATTTATTTTATCCTGACATTATGGCCATTTAGAGGTATTTTTGAAGGGAAGGACGCTATTACAATAGATGAGGAAAACATTTATGAACTATTTTCACAACGGATGTAAAATTTGGAATATTTCTTTAATCTATTAACTTTACCTACCAGGGTATAATCTATATTCTCGTATTTATCCTACTTTCTCCTCCTATATTCGGGTATTTGTATGGTGATATTTGAATATTCCTTGTAGTGTTTGGGAATAGGTAACGAGTTTCCCTTGTTTTTATGTTTATCATGAACTTTATTTATAAGGAGGTTAAAAGATGCGACAGAGGGTTCCTATTCGTGCGGATAGTATTCTTGAGACTATTGGAAATACTCCGATAGTTAAACTTAACAAGATTAGCCAAGGGTTAAAACCTCAAATTTATCTTAAGTTGGAGTATTTTAATCCTGGTGGGAGTGTAAAAGACCGTATAGCGTTAGCAATGGTAAATGATGCGGAGAAGAGGGGTTATCTTAAGCCAGGTGGGACAATAATTGAAGCCACAGCGGGTAATACTGGTTTAGGGCTTGCCCTTGTAGCGGGGGTGAAGGGTTATAGATGTATATGTGTTATGCCTGACAAGATGAGTGCGGATAAAATAAGGCTTCTCAGGGCATATGGTGCGGAGGTAGTGATAACCCCGACCAATGTGCCTCCAGATTCCCCACAAAGTTATAACGGTGTGGCTGATAGGCTTGCAAGAGAGATTCCTGGTGCGTGGAGACCCAATCAATTCCATAATCTTGCAAATCCTGAAATTCATTACCTCACTACTGGTCCTGAGATTTGGGAGCAAACAGAAGGTAAAATAACTGCTTTTGTAGCGGGGGCGGGGACAGGTGGAACTATAAGTGGCGTGGGGAAGTTTTTGAAAGAGAAAAAAGCCTCTATCAAGGTGATTGGTGCTGACATAGAGGGTTCAGTTTTAAGTGGTGATTCTCCGAAATCTTGGAAAGTGGAAGGCATAGGCGAGGACTTTGTGCCACATACTTTGAATGCGCAAGTAGTAGATGAGTGGATAAGGGTTACGGATGCAGAATCGTTTTCAACGGTTAGGAGAGTAGCAAGGGAAGAGGGGATACTACTCGGAGGCTCAAGTGGTACTGCTATATTTGCTGGATTGAAGTATGCTCAAAGATGTACAGAGAGCGACCTGATTGTGATTATGTGCCCTGATACTGGCAGGAATTACTTAAGTAAGGTATATGATGACAAGTGGATGTATGAAAATGGATTTATAGAGACCCCGCCGGAGCAGACTACTGTTTTACAGGTATTGAATATTTTGGGCAGGGAAAAAAATGTACTCGTGCTTACTGGAGAGCAATCATTGGGCGAGGCGATACGATTGTTTAATGAATATTCTATTTCACAGGCTCCTGTAGTTGAAGATGGCAAATTGATAGGGTCGGTTGAGGAGATAACTGTAATGCATGCACTACATCGTGGAGTCAGTCCAGATACGAAATTGCGGGAGATAATTGCCCGACCTCTTCCGGTAGTTTCACCAGAAACATCAGTTGAGGAGGCATATAGGATTTTACTATCCGGTACGCCTGCGGTGTTGGTAATTCAGGATAATGAAATTATGGGGATTCTTACTCGTTCAGATTTAATAAGGTTCTATGAACTTAGAACAAAATCTTCTAAATAGGTTTTTATAGATTATGACTGTAAACATTAATAGAGGGGAGAGCAATGAGATTTGGTACAAAAGCGGTACACGCAGGTCAGGAACCTGACCCGCAAACAGGAGCGGTAGTTCCGCCGATATATTTATCTACTACATTTCGGCAGGAGTTACCTGGTAAGCATAAGGGGTATGAATACTCAAGGACTAAGAATCCTACGAGGGACCAATTAGAAGCATGTATCACTTCATTAGAAGGTGGGGCGGATACTGCCTGCTTTTCATCTGGGCTATCTGCCACTTCTGCTCTCATTCAGACGCTTGCACCTGGGGATGGGATAGTTGCGGGCTACGACCTATACGGAGGGACAGTGAGACTTTTTGATAGAGTTTATTCAAGATGGGGGATAGAAATTGCGTACGCAGAGGGAAATGAATTAGATGCGTTTGAATTGGCATTACAACGACTAAAGAAACCTGCCCTCATCTGGATAGAATCGCCGACAAATCCATTACTTAACATAGTTGATATATCTGCCCTAAGTGACCTTGCACACAAATACGGAGCCAAACTTGTGGTTGACAATACATTTGCCACGCCATATTTGCAGACACCTCTTTTGCTCGGGGCAGACTATGTAGTGCACAGTAGTACTAAGTATCTTGGTGGCCATTCTGATGTGGTAGGCGGGGCTATCACTGTTAGGTGTCCTGATGATATTGTGCCTATTAGGTTTATCCAGAACGCAGTGGGCAGTGTTCCAAGTCCGTTCGATTGCTATATGTTATTGAGAGGGATAAAGACACTTCATGTTAGGGTGGAGAGACAGTGCATAAATGCCGAGAAAATAGTGGATTTCCTCGTAAACCATCCTAAAGTAAAGAAGGTGTATTATCCTGGGTTGTTTGCAAATGGGGACCTAGTTAAAAAGCAGATGAGGCATGCCGGAGCAATGGTTACCTTTGAGTTGGATAGTGATGAGACGGTTAATAGGCTGTGCAGAAATATAAAAATCATAACCCTCGCCGAGAGTTTGGGTGCGGTGGAATCATTAATATGTATTCCGTATTATATGACTCATGCATCATTGTCGGAAAATAAGAAGAAGCAACTAAGCATAACTCCTACTCTGGTAAGGCTTAGTGTCGGGATTGAAGAGGTGGATGATTTGCTTAATGACCTCGAAACTGCGCTTGGATAAAATTACAACTTGTTAGTAATGTTCAGTGGATATAGCCTGAAAGGTTTTCTTTGCCAGTGGTGTAGATAGAGTACATATCCGAGGAAGGACTGGTTTTATTTATTTGGACTCTGATTTGGGAAGAGTCGTAAGTGTAGTTGTAGTAGTTAGTATTGCCAGAACTTGATGCATACCCTGATATGTTTTTGCCATTGCTCGAGGATATGTATATCGAACTACCTGAACTGTATGTGTTTCCGCTACCTGACCAGTTTTGGCTTTTCCCACCTGCATAGTATTGGAGATTGTAGCGGGTTGAATTGCCAAACCTGTTGAAGTAGCCTGTAATCTTTTCGCCTTTAGTGTTACTTAGGTATACATTCCCATAACCACTGCTGTTGATTGAGATATCCCCGCTCCAGTCGCCTACTCTGATACGGCGGGTTTTCGGAATTGAGGGTCTCTTGTTATCCTTGTTTGATTCCAGGTCCCGCGCAAGTTTGTCGATGGTACTTGTTACAACAGATAATATTTCCCCCGGGACAGTTTTTTCTTCGGTTTTAGATATATTTATAGTTGGCTTATATTCGGCGTGTG
>CAZZMK010000127.1:0-4657 GCA_964655185.1 uncultured Nitrospirales bacterium
AACAGACGGACAATTGAAGACATAGTAGTTGACCTAAAAGATACGATTAGAAACTTGAGAATTTTATCCCAAATTCTTGCAGAACAACCCCAATCTTTGCTTACCGGAAAACCTATTTCAGGGAGAAAATAAGTTATGGAGTGCTATTATTTTGCGAATTTGAAAATATTAATCGTTGTTATAGTTATAACTTTATTAGTATTACTTTCGGGTTGCTTTACTACATCAAAAGTTAATTATTTTACTATCGATGTTAATCCGCCAATTACTAAATCAACTACTGAAAAGAATATTTGCCTTGAAGTTGCAAGCGTAAAATTAGTAGAGCCACTAAAAAGAAAAGAAATTATGTTTAGAAAAAGTTCAGTGGAAATCGGATATTATTCCGAGTACCTATGGGCTTCTACTTTAGAAGAAATGCTAACATTAAGGTTTAATCAATATTTCTTATGTCCGGAAGAGAATGCTATACCTGATTTTTATCTTCATATTGACCTGCTCAACTTTGAGCAAGAATTTTTAAATGGCACTTCGCGTGCAAAAATATCAATGAAGATAGAGGTAATAAACCCCGACGATATGAAAGTATTGCTACATAGATATTACACTGAAACGGAACCTATCAATTCTAAAGAAATTGTGGACACAATAACTGCGTTATCAACTGCTACCAGTAGAATTTTGGAAGAAATAGAAAAGGATTTAGAGAGTCTTAAAAGGGGAACTTAGTGAAGCGGAGATAACATTATGCCCCGAATGGAGATTGATGATTTTATTACCGATTACGAGCGTGCAATGTGCTATTTTACCTTCCCTAAAATATCCTACATAATTAGTCCAGGGGTTGTGTTTCTATATACTTTGTTGATTATTTTGTCGTTTTCTATCTTATTTGTCGGTATTGCCTATGATAATTTAACGATTGCAAATTTAGGGGGAATTTTAGCAATTATAGTAGCGGCGGGAGGAGTTTTGGTTTTAGTGGGTAGAACTGTTGTATATGAATATAGATGGAGAAAATACCTCGAGGGTGCAAATAATATCCCTCAACAGATTGCCAGTGAATTACCTGACCCATTTCAGAACCATACTTTGATTTGTATTTCGGTAGAGACAAGAGATAGCAATCTCTTCCCCTGTATTGATAGAAGTGGAGAGGTAATATTTTTCGTAGAGGAAGTTGAAAAAGATAGAAAATGGATTATCAAGAGCCCACAAGATATTGAGATTGCGAAGATAGAAGGAAAGTCAAGTCTTTTTACTTTTGTTATATCTTATAAATTACCCTTGAAGTTGAGGGTATATGAAGGTGAAAACTTATCTTATTTAGTAAAACCTAAATGGTCTTTATTTAACATTAATTTTATCGTATCTGACTACAAACAAACTCCTAATGTCCATTACATAATATTGGATACAGGTATTTTCCTAAATAAGAAATTGATAGGTAGATTCTATCAACTTAGGAAGTTTTTTTACCTTGATGTTGAACAACCTCATTTTAATCTCGGCTTACTTGCTTTATTAATATATCTTAGTAAGTAGGGTGTTTGTCCCTACTTTGAATTTATGCTTTTCACAAATCTAACCTAAACAGAAATTCTATTGTTCGGATTGTTCTCTTTAATTGATTGTAGCATGGAAAAAATGTCGAAAAAGCCTCTTATGCCAACATATAAAGTCATTGTGGCATACCAAACTATACAAAATATTAAAACTATTAACCAAAATAATTTCATATTAATGGCCCTCAAATTCTGTATTACTTTTCTTGACAAATAGTTCTTTCAAAAACGTACCTATAATCATTGCGAGAGCAGAACCCGCATACGAGGCTAATCCAGATTTATAAGGTCCAACTCTTTGTGCCCACTCTGCAGTTATGGGTAGTTGCTGTAAAACTAAGAAGCCAATAGGAAAGACTGCACCTGCTATAATTGCTCCCATCGCTCCCCAATTGTTTGCCCGTTTCCAGTAACAACAGGCAATCAATAATACAGACATACTCGAAAGATATATAGTCCCAGTTACACCTAAGTAGTCCCATAGATTACCTTTTAGTGGATACCAAAGTCCATAGAAAAGCAAGAAGAGTCCTATCAATGCAACTATAGTTCTATTTATGAGTACCCCTTTCTTCTCCGACCACGGATGTTTCTTACGAAGTGGGGCAAGGATATCATTGTAAATAACGCCTCCCCAAGTTAGCATATATGCGGAATCTGTAGACATGTCCGCAGCAAGCATACCCGCTATTAGAAATCCCATAAGACCACTTGGCAAAAATATACTTAGGAATTTCGGCATAGCATAAAGTGTATTCTCTCCAATTCCTTCTGGCGTGAGCACTGCGAGTGCTGCCATTCCCCATAGACCAGGGATTAAAAATCTTGCGGTAAAAAAGAAACTTGTATTAACATATATAAGTTTTCCCACTCGAGTACTCTTAGCAGATAATATTCTCTGTATCACGGCTTGCCAAGTGAGTACAACTGCGAATTGAAGACATAAGTTAAATAGTACAAATTCCCACCCCCTTTCCATTAAAAATGGATTAAACCCTTTGGGACCCAAATGTGTTTCTACCGCATTTACAATTTCACTCCATCCTATTTTTGTAAGGATTAGAATAGTTACGACTAACATACTTGTGCTCATTACTATAAATTGTAGGAAGTCAGTAACAAGAACTGAAAGCATACCCCCCAACACGGTATACAAAGCCACTATTATTAGTAGGATACTCATCATAATTTCCAGACGGTAAGTAGTGGCGAACTCTGCAGGATTGTAGCCCATAGTAATTAATAAAAATTCTCCTCCAGTTCTCAGGAATACTCCCATATTCAATAGTCCACCAAGCACTATTACTACACCTGAAAGCCACCTTACCGAAGGACCAAATCTATTTTCGAAAAGTTCGGGTATCGTCATAACCCCGGCATCTCTAAGTGGCTTTATGCAGAAGCCGGTGATTCCCACTAATAACATTGCTATCGTTTGCAATATACCAGGAACTGCACCAGCAAATCCCATTTTTAGCCCATTCTGTGCTGTGTACATACAGGTTACTATTCCAAATTCAGTAGCAGCAAGAGAAGCAATTCCAAGATATAAGTTCATTTCTCTTCCTGCAACAAGGTAGTGTTCTACTTTCCCAACATATTTTCTTACTGCAAGACCAGCTACTATTGTGAGTAAAAGATAAATAACCACAATTGTCCCATCCAAGAACGAGAAATAACCCATACATCTTCTCCTGCTTTCAAATTGGATTTTGAGATTGCCTGAGTTTATTATGGTGGTTTTAAATTGTTGTTGTTTTGTCGTTAAGTTCCCGTATCCTTTCAGAAAGTATAGTGATTATGTTTAGTAAAAGTTTTATTGCGACTTTTTTGTACAGAAATTTATTTAGGATATTCTCACTCAAAATTAACAATTTTGTTTTTCTTAATGCCTTTGCAGTAGCAGAACGGGGCTTTTTCGAAAAAATGCCCATTTCTCCTACGCATTCGCCTGTGTTTAGTTCCGCTATTATCCTGTCCTCTTTGTATATACCAATCTTGCCATCTAAAATTATATAGATTTGTGAGCCCTGACTACCCTCGTAAAATATTACTTCATCTTTATCGTAGGAAACTGTAATACCTTGGGATAAGAGTTTTTCAACATCTTTTTCCGAAATGCCCTGAAATATCGGGTATTCGACTGCTCTCCATCCCACAATGTTATTTCCTGCTATTCTATCTATGATGTCAGATATACAATTCTTCTACAGTTGGGGCAATAGTTAATTTTTTCTTTGTTCTGCGTAAGTTGATTAAGAAATTCGTTGGGAACTGCAGTATTGCATCCCTTGCATATATTTCCCTCTATTGGTACTACTGGAGGAAATTTGGTTGTACTTATTTTATCGTAAAAATCTAATATTTGTTTGGGAATTAATGCTCTGATATTCCTAATCTTTTCTTGAATAGTCTTTTTTCCCCTCTTAGCATACTTTACTTCGTGTTCATAAAATTGTAATTTGATTAGTAGAAAAATAAGAGAAATATTCTCAGGCTTCTTCGGGGGCTCAGGAATTTCTTGGGGACTTGTTTCAGCGATTCCTACAGGTTTTAATATCTTGTCCTCTTGTTCTAAGAACTTTATCAAAGTCGAATGAATATCCTTACTCGTTTTTTGTTTAAATAATTGTGCTATTTTTTTCTCGTCAGTAAATATTGATGAAATTCCAGAAATTAAAGTCAAGTAACCAAGTTGTTGACTAGGGGGATAACATATAAGAACGGCAAAGTACGTAGGTTTTTTATCCTGAGCAATAAAATCTACCCCTTTTGGAATGCGGGCAATGGCAGTCACGATATTGTCAATACTTTTTATAAGTGCGTGAGGTGTAGCCAATCCATTCTCTAAGCCTGTGCTTGATAACGCTTCTCTTCGGAATACCTCATTTAGAACCTCATCTCTATTAGTTATTTTTTTCTTCTCTTTTAGTATATCTACAAGTGCGGTGAGCACGTCATGTTTAGTTACTGCTTCAAGGTTTGGTATTATTGTGGAAACAGGTATTATATCTTTGTAGTTCATCTTTGCACCTTTCATTAGTATGAGTTCGTTCATTTATGACGCCAACATTATTAATATATTATATAGA
>CAZZMK010000128.1:0-9317 GCA_964655185.1 uncultured Nitrospirales bacterium
GTTTTATATCTTATGAGTGACATACTGCAAGAGATCACAGGCAGACTGGGCGGTTTTATCCGTATACTCTTCAGTAAACTTAAGCCTCCTGCAGTCATCTACCGCTTTGAACAAATATCGCTTCTGCTTCGGGTCTTCCCTTTTACATTCGGGACTCTCTTGTCATCAATATGAATAAGTTCCCAGGGCTGTTCCTTCTCATACCGTTTGGGAATGTTGTTTTTATATTTCTTTCCATACCGAGAACCGATACGATATCTCTTGAATACCTGATATACGCCATATTCACTGATTTGAGTAATTCCTTTTTTCCTAAGGGTTATGCTGATTAGAAGGGCGGAGTAGCCTAACTTCTTTCGCAGTTTCACGATCAACAGTTGCAGTTCTTTGGGAGGCTTATTTCGATTCGTTTTAGGTTTTCTGGACTGAGGTAATAAACTTTCTGGGTTCTGATGGCTATTATTATATCAATTCAAGTATTTATGGGGTGTTACCTATATCCTATAGTTCTTCACCTAATTATTAGTAAAATAGGCTCTTTATACACCCAACTACACAAAATCGTAGGAGAGAAATTCTCCCACGATTTATATTATTTACTCAGTTGTAACCTGTGAACTGACCTCACCTTGAAGTATTTTTTCAACAGTATGCCAAGGGAGTGTTGCACATTTTATTCTGATTGGATACTCCCTAACGCCTGCAAGAACCGCCAATTTCCCAAATTTTTCTTCGTCTACCTTCTCGTTAGATGGTGTTCTCATAAGGTTCATAAACGATTGGATAATGTTCATTGCCTCGTCTTTACACTTGCCCTCTAATAATGTGGTGAGGATTGATGCAGAGGCTTTAGATATCGCACAGCCGTTCCCCGTAAAATAAATAGATTTTACAACATCCCCTTCAAAAACAATATAGAAAGTAAATTGGTCACCACAAAGTGGGTTAAATCCTTCAAGTTTCACATCAAACTTTTCTGGAACCTTGAAATTCCTTGGATTTTTTGCGTGGTCAAGTAAAATCTTTTCGTATAGAGCCCTCGTGCTCATCCAAAAATCTCCCTGACCCTGTGCAATGCTTTTACAAGCAAATCTATTTCATCCGGTGTATTGTAGACAGCAATTGAAGCCCTTGCTGTTGCAGGGAGTCCAAATCTCTCCATTACTGGCTGAGCACAATGGTGTCCTGCACGCGTCGCTATGCCTTCCTCATCGAGTATTTGACTTATATCATGTGGATGTGCACAATCCATTGTAAAAGATATTGCTCCAGCCCGTGGCGTGTGGGGACCAAGAATTCTAATGCCCGGTACCTCGGATAGTTTTGCATAAGCATAATTTATTAATGATTCCTCATACATACAAATATTTTGCATACCTACCGAGTTCAAGAAATCTATTGCACTTCCTAAACCTATTACTCCTTCAATATTCGGAGTACCCGCCTCAAATTTGTGAGGAATATGAGCATAAGTTGTTTCTTCAAATTTCACATTAAGTATCATACTTCCCCCGGTTTGATAAGGCTCCATCTCGCTTAAGAGTGGTGCCCTTCCGTATAAAATGCCTATACCTGTTGGTCCATACATCTTGTGTCCTGAAGCAACAAAGAAATCGCAGTCTATCTCCTGAACATTCACAGGGAAATGGGCTATAGCCTGTGCCCCATCTATGACAACTACCGCGCCAACTTCGTGTGCCTTTTTTATAAGTTCCTTCACAGGATTAATCGTCCCTAAAACATTTGAAACATAAGTAAATGCAAAAATCCGAGTTTTCTCAGTAAGATACTCTTGAAGATTAGACAAATCCAATAATCCATCATCTGTTATAGGAAGCACTCTCAACTTAGCGCCTGTCTTATTAGCCACTACCTGCCAGGGAACAAGATTAGAGTGGTGCTCCATATATGTAATTAAAATTTCATCCCCAGGCTTTAACCTCGGTAAAGCGTAAGAATATGCAACAAGATTTATTCCCTCGGTAGCACCTTTTGTGAAAACGATTTCACAATCTACCTTTGCACCAATAAACCTACCCACTTTACTTCTAACTTCTTCATACTTATCCGTAATTTTTTCACTGAGGTAGTGAATACCCCTATGCACATTTGCATTCTCCCGAGAATAATATCTATTGATAGCATCTATAACCATCTGTGGTTTTTGAGTAGTCGCCGCATTATCAAGATATACGAGGGGCTTTCCACGAACTGAAGTATCAAGTATGGGGAACTGACCTCGTAGAGTTTCAAGCCCTATCTTTCGAGCCAAAAATTCTGCCCGTAAGCGCATTTTATCAGTATTTGGGTCTAAAAACAAGTTTTTATACAATTTTATGTTTTCGAACTCACTCATATATCTTACCCAGATATGGCTCTACTAACTTTATCACATTGGAAAACGGTATCTCTTTTAAGACCTGCTTAACAAAGGCGGATACAAGCAACTTTCGCGCCCTAATCTTATCAATTCCCCTTGCTTGAAAATAGAATACAAGTTCCTGTGGTGGTGGACCAACAGTAGCACCGTGAGTACACCTAACATCATCTGCATATATCTCAAGTTGGGGTTTTGCATCAACTATAGCCCTATCAGATAAGCACAAGCCTTTGAAAAGTTGTATTGAATCGGACTTCTGGGCACCAGGCGCTATGTAAATTTTGCCTCGGTATACAGTTTTACCCTCATCTTTTCCAATCCCTCTCCAGTTAATTCTACTTGTGCAATTGGGCTTCAAATGTCCTATAGATTGTTGTACCTCCGAGTAATTAACCTTTTCGCTTAGTGACAATCCATTTATCTCAGCATATCCATTTTCACCTACTAACTCAACATTTAATTCAGAGCGAATGAATTTACCATCCAGCAAGAGGGAGTTATATATTATGGAACTGTCTTTATCTAACTGTGCGTTAGTGCTTACAAATCGATAAGTTTTGGCATATCCAGAATATGTAGAAAGATATTTTAAGTGCGAATTTGCCCCCACCTTTATCAATTCCGAGGCGTTTATCCAAACTGGAGAGGAAGGATTTTCTCTGTTATCTATATAGTGAACCGAAACCTTAGCCTGTGAATTGGCGTTCAGTATCAATATAAACCAAGGGGTATCTAAAACATTGCTATTAACTTCCGGGACAGGGAAATAGATATTTATCGGCGTATCAATTACTATATTCGGGGGTATTTCTATTACCAACCCATCAAACAAAAAAGCGCGAGATACCGCCTCAAAAAAATGCCGAGACTCCCTAAACTCATTTAAGAGATAATCTAAAAAACCTCCCTCATCAAAATATCGCTCGCTTAAGGTGGAAATATTTACGCCCTTACTACTTAAATAATTAAGATTGTTTCTAACAATTTTCCCATTCACATACACAATATTCGGTTCAAAATTGTTTGAGTAAAGATGATGAAATTTAACCTCACCCATATCTTTCAATGTAGACGAATGTATCCACTCAATCTTTGGATTGAAGAAACAACCTAAATTAGCCTCTCTCCAGCTCTCTGTTTTAGCATCTGGTATTGGCAAATCTTCAATTGCCAAAATCCCGTCCTTAATAATTTTTTTGAGCCAATCTGGCAGTAGTTCTGAATTAGAATATCTTTTAGCGATTTCAAGAGGCAATAACTTTTTCCTACTATCTATATGCAATAATGTATTACTCATACAATACCCTCACAGTCATTAAACCGTTGCTTCTTCTTGTTTCAACCAATCATACCCCTTCTGCTCTAACTCAACCGCTAACTTAAAATCACCCGATTTTACTATTCTGCCATTGTACAAAACATGCACGAAATCGGGCTTTATGTAATTTAATAACCTTTGATAGTGAGTTATCACGAGGAATCCTCTTTCCGAAGAACGCATTCTATTTACACCTTCTGCAACTGACTTTAGCGCATCAATATCCAGCCCCGAATCGGTCTCATCTAAAACTGCAAGTTCAGGTTGGAGTATTGCCATCTGAACAATCTCGTTTCTCTTTTTCTCCCCACCCGAAAATCCCTCATTCACCGACCGTTCAGCGAAATTAGGGTCAAGTCCTATTTCCTCCATTTTCTCCTTTAATGCTTTCTCAAAATCCCACAAATCCAATGGAGATTCTCCTCGAGACTTACGAATTTCATTTATCGCTGAATGCAGAAATTCGAGGTTAGACAAACCAGGAATTTCCACAGGATATTGAAAAGCCACGAAGATTCCCTTTTGCGCTCTCTCTTCTGGAGACAAATCTAAAATGCTTTCACCTTTATACATCATTTCACTACCTGGCTCAACCTGATAGTTTTCATTCCCTGCAATGACCTGAGCAAGGGTACTCTTTCCTGAGCCATTAGGACCCATTATAGCGTGAACTTCACCCTTGTCAATCTTAAGAGAGATCCCTTTCAATATAAGTTTATTCTGAATTGATACTCTTAAATTTTTGATTTCAAGTAGACTCATCCTACACTTCCTTCTAAACTTATACTTAATAGTCTTGTTGCTTCTACTGCAAATTCCATCGGTAAATGTTCAAACACTTCTTTGCAAAATCCATTAACGACAAGCGAAATTGCGTTTTCCGCTTTTATACCTCTACTTCTACAGTAAAATAACTGCTCTTCATTAATTTTAGATGTGGTAGCCTCGTGTTCCACTTGTGCAGATGAATTTCTAATATCAAGATGTGGAAAAGTATGTGCTCCACATTTACTTCCTATAAGGAGAGAATCACATTGAGTATAGTTTCTCGCATTTTCTGCTTTCGGCATTACACGAACTAATCCGCGGTATGTATTCTGGCTATAGCCTGCTGATATAGTTTTGCTAATAATAGTACTTCGAGTATTCCTCCCAATATGTATCATCTTTGTCCCGGTATCAGCCTGTTGGTAGTTGCGAGTCAGAGCCACAGAGTAAAATTCACCTATTGAGTTATCCCCCTGTAGAATGCAACTCGGATACTTCCAAGTGATTGCCGAACCTGTCTCTACCTGGGTCCAGGAAATCCTTGAATTTTCACCTAAGCATTTGCCTCGCTTCGTAACAAAATTATAAATTCCTCCTTTACCTTCTTTATCGCCAGCATACCAATTTTGCACTGTAGAATACTTAATTGCGGCGTCCTTATGTGCAACAAGTTCTACTACCGCAGCGTGAAGTTGATTTTCATCTCTAATCGGTGCAGTGCAACCCTCGAGATAACTTACTTCTGCACCTTCATCTGCAATTATGAGGGTTCTTTCAAACTGACCCGTTTCCGAGGCATTTATTCTGAAATATGTGGACAAATCCATAGGGCATTTCACACCTTTTGGTACATATACAAAAGAGCCATCACTAAACACTGCGGAGTTAAGAGCAGAATAAAAGTTATCGCTTGGGGGAACTACAGAACCAAGATATTTCTTAACTAAATCTGGGTACTCCCTGATTGCTTCAGACATCGAGCAAAATATAATTCCGAACTTCCTTAAAATTTCTTTATGCGTAGTGGCAACAGATACACTATCGAGGACAGCATCAACTGCCACTCCGAGTAATCTCTTCTGTTCTTCAAGAGGCACACCAAGTTTCTCAAATGTTCTTAGAATTTCAGGCTCCACTTCATCTATACTTTTAGGTCTCTTTTTCATCTTCGGTTCAGCATAATATCTAATTTCTTGAAAATTAGGCGATTCATACTTCAAATTAGCCCATCTTGGCTCCTTCATATTGAGCCAAATTCTATAAGCATTCAATCGCCATTCAGTCATCCAATTAGGCTCTTCTTTCCGCTCCGATATCTTACATATAATCTCTTCATTTAACCCTTTGGGGAAAATTTCCTCCTCTATTGGAGCGACCCATCCATATTCGTAATCTTTATCCACAAACTGCTCTATAATAGACATCGAGTCGTCATTGTTATCAAAGTTCTTGCCTAATATTTTTTCACACATTCTCGAGTCCTTTCGTTATCTTTATAAAAAAACAAAACCCTCTCTATAAAAATTCCTAAAAAGGGGAGTTAATTAGTGGGGAATGTACCTACTATTTTTTGTGCTTATCAAGCACTCTCCTTATTCTTTTAGCAAGGTCGCGTGCGATGATTGGTTTCATTACTACATCTTCTATACCTGCTTTGAGGAGTTCTTCCTGCGTCCACTCAGCACTAAAACCAGTAAAAATTATTACGGGAATATCAGGTCTCAATTCTTTAATCCACCTTGCTAAAACCTCTCCCGACATCTTAGGCATGGCGTAGTCGGTAACTACAAGGTCAAATTTCTCTGGCGACTGAGTAAACACAGCAAGAGCGGAGATAGGATTTTGATGCACCTCCACCTGATAACCCATCTGGGAAAGCACTCTCTTCCCAAGTTTGCACACTGATTCCTCATCATCTACAAAAAGTATTCTTTCACTCCCCGAATACACTTCTTCATCACTTATCTTTTCAACTATGATTGGATTGTCTATCCTTGGGAAATAGGTATAGAAGGTAGAACCAAGCCCCGGTTTACTTTCCACAACTATTGCCCCACCATGAGCAGTGACAATTCCATGAACAACTGCAAGCCCCATTCCCGTGCCTTCGCCAGGTTTCTTGGTCGTGAAGAATGGGTCAAAAATCCTCTCAAGTATGTGTGGTTCCATTCCGTGTCCTGTGTCCCTAACTACAAGCCTCACATAAGTCCCCGGAGAAAGTTTGGGATGTATACGAGACGCATCTTCCCCAAGTGTAATATCCTTTACTTCTATTTCAAGTTTGCCTCCATTCGGCATAGCCTGTATTGCATTAGTGCAATAATTTATTATTACTTGATGCATCTGAGCAGGATTACCCATTATCGCGCCAGAATGAACATCTACATTATCTATAATTTCTATATTAGGTGGGGTTGTGGCTCTTAACATTTTAATAACTTCTCTGGCTATAACATGGAGATATAAAGGGGAGTCCTCTTCATCCGTTTGACGGCTAAATGCAAGTATTTGCCTAACAAGGTCTTTTGCCCTATTAGCCGCCTGTAGCACTTCCGATAAATCTTCGTACAGCGGAGACCTTTTAGGTAACTCCTTGAGTGCCATATCTGTTAAACCTATAATCACTGCAAGCAAATTATTAAAATCGTGGGCAATTCCACCCGCTAAAACCCCTAAACTCTCCAGTCTTTGTGAATGTTGAATTTGCTGTTCTACTCTCCGCCTCTCTTCCTCTTCTTTCTTCTTAGCAGTTATATCCTTTATTGAACCCAGTATCCTATATGCTTCCCCTGACAAGTCAGGCAAGACAACCCCTTGGTCTTCTACATACTTATATTCACCACTCTTGTGCCTCAATCTATACTCAATTCTAAACTTTCCTATTTCCTGTTTTGCCTTCTCTATTTGGCGTTTTACCATTGGCAAATCTTCAGGATGAATATGGTCAAACCACCTCTGATATGATATCAACTCAAGTTCTCGAAGCGTATACCCTGTGACCTGAGTAAAAGCACCACCCCATTTTATCTTACCTGTATTCAAATTGCAGTCATAAATTAACATACCCGTTTGAGCAACAAGTATTCTATACCTTGATATGCTCTCTGACAATTTTTCGGAAGCAATACTCCCATCCTCGGCCACCTTGCCAATAACAACTATGTACCTCTTAGAATCGGTTTCGAAGGCACGAGCATATACATTTACAGGAACTTTCCTACCTTCCTTAGTTAAAATCACCGTCTCAAACGAAACTTGTTGGTGCTTTACAATACTCTCTATCCTGCCCTGAACCCCATCAATCCTGTCTTTGGGTACTATGTCTTTCAGCCGTAAATTCAAAAATTCTTCTTTAGTAAAGTTAGTCAATAAACATGCCACTGAATTAGCATCTATAAACCTGCTATTGCCAATATCATCGCTAACTTCAAAAACAATTATCGGGTCACTGGAATTATCAATCAAAAAACGGTTGAGTTCATCGTAGATAAATAGTGCTCTGGAACGTTCCTCCGCAAGTTCTTGCAACTTTGCATTAGTCTCCCATAATCGAACCTCCGCTTGCCTTGTCCTTATAAGCATTCTGATTCTCGCCATCGCCTCCGCAGTATCACAAGAAGCATTCAAGAAATCATCCACACCACCGGCGAGTAATTCGAGTTTCTGTTCTGTTGAAACCTCATCTTCGATAAAAAGCAATATAGGGATCTTGTATGTGCTTGGATGTGTCCGCCAATACCTACAAAGACTGAGTACTTCCTTAATACCAATACAAAAATCAATAATTAAACAATCAGGGATAAAAACTTTTATGTAAGACAGAATTTCATCCAAAGAGATTGCTACATCAACTTTACACTCAGGTAAATGTTCCATAATAAGTGGAAAAACCTTAGAACACGAAGAATTCTTACCCTGAATAAATAAAACCCTATAGAAGGGTATACCCCTTTTCTTACCAGCGATTTCCAAAGATAAATTCTGGTCTCCTACTCCTTGCTCATTCTCTACTTTTAATTCCGAATCTACCCTTTTCTTTACCATAATATTTTCCAAATTTAATTACCACTAAAATATAATATCCGATAACTAAATTAATATAAATCCACATTTATGAATGACAAATTCAAAATAAAACAAATTCTAAAATACCTCATCATTATTATAACCATAATAGTCGCCATAATTCTGATTCTATTTTTATACCTCATTTTAGTTGGTCACACAATCTCTATCAAATTACCTGAGGAAGGAACTATCAAGTTAACCAAGATATCTATATTCCCCTTATCTATCGAGTGTATGGATATAGCACTCCCAAATTACAATACACAAATACACTTTGAAAAATTTTTGATAAAACAAGGTAGATTAAATATAAAGAGCGCAACAATTGCCTATTTCCTCCAACCACCGAAAAAAGGCAAAACACACAAGAAACAAAGCCAAAATTCAATTTTGCCTTCTTTACAAAAAAGTTTTAATTGGCTACGCCATCTCGGCATTAAAAATGCGTCTTTAGAAAAAATTTATCTCACAATACAAACACCAAGTAAGCATTATCTAACAGTCAACAATTTGAGCGCCGAAATGGATATAAAAAACAATAAAATAACCATTTTCGGGGAAAATATTCACACTACACTAAAATCTGGAGATAAAACAGAAAAACTTACAGGAAAACTTCAAATATTACTTACAATATTACAAAACAATTTGATGCTTGAAATAATCGATTGCGAACTCGGGGAAAATAAAGCATCCGCCAAAATTCAATTAGACAATTCTTTTTTCCCCGTTGATGTAAATATCAACAACCTTACTTTAGGTGGAAACTTACTGAAATTCTTA
>CAZZMK010000129.1:0-3117 GCA_964655185.1 uncultured Nitrospirales bacterium
AAATATCTTCTCAAGTCTACTCATGACCTCTCCGATGGATATTTCATCGGCGAACCAACACTTTAATAGTTGAACTATTTGAGTTACATCCATCTCTAAATCTGGGTTTAACCTGAAAATTTGAGCAACGAGATTCTGCAATTTATCAGATTCACCGCTACTCTGAGGATAACTTGTATCATTTAACTCATATGCGTGCAACCCAAAAATGGTCTGGCCTTCCTTCTCTAATCTACTACCTACATTTACACAACTATGAATAACTATCTGTTTTTTATTATCAGAGGAAACTATTGAAAACCTTACAAGAGAATCCAGCGGTAAATTTGCTTCCTTAGAAATAGGAATCTTAACTAACCCTACTTTAAGAAACAATTCACCTTTATATTCTATAATTCTGCCCTCACCCTCTTTGAGATTCATAATCTCACGATACACAAACTCTGGAATTTGAAGCCTAACAGGTAACATTTACAAAAGCCTATAACTGTATCAGATAACTCTTTACTCTCTTTACTCTTTACTATCCTTGTCAATCTTGGCAAGTGCTAAGCCTAATATAAGCCTTACCTCACCTTTAGTAATACCCAATTCTTTCGCTATCTCGGATGTAGTCATACCCGACATATGATACTCAAGAACAATCTTCTGAACCGGAGTCAAGTCAATCATGTTGCCCTTATTTACTTCATTTACTGAACTTTTAACAACTTCACTCTCTTCACCGCTAACATTTCCAATCCCTAATATTTGATTGTAAGCAGATTTAAGAGAAGTAACTTCCTCAGATATCTGACTCACATTGTTAGCCTCCCCAACTCCATCACTTATTACTTCGTTAGTTAAATTGTCAGTATCAAGTTGAATTGGATCCGCTTTATCACCTTCTTCAGAAGACTCATCTTTTATGCCCTCGTGTCTTTCTTCTAACTTCTTATTTTCATCTTTATCTTTACCCAATCTTTCTTTAATCTCTACCAAAATGCTTTCAGTTTCGGTGACAGTTTTGTACATCCCACTCTCACTCTCAGAAAGCAGTTTTTTCAAGTTACTAACTCTGGATATCATTAAATCAATCTCATCATCTATTTCCTGAACTCTCTTATTACATTTAGCAATTGCTTCCTCCACTTCAGCAAGTTTATTTTTCGCCTCACTAACAATTTTCTTAATAACACCAATTTTTTCTTCTACATTCTCATTAAATTCTTTCGCAAGCATTTTCTGCTCAGAAACCACATCTCTCAATGTTTGAAATATCATTGCAAGTTCACTTATCTCTATTCTCCTATGTTCACGCAACTTCCTCTCTCGCCTATCAAACCACCACACCGCTACTAAAAAGATAGCCACTCCTAAAAAACATATCCAACTTATAATAACTAATGCTGTCATAAACTATTTTCCAAATATGCTATATTACTTTTTGCACCATTCATATTTTTATATCTAAGTGGCTTCCTTCTTTGCCTTCTTCTTCCCCCTCATCTTTGGATGAACCTTCATCTGTACTTGTACTTTCCTTCTCCACTTTCCTTCTCCTTCGCCCCATAAAAGGCTGACGACGCTTTAACTCAGTCTCTACCTGTTCACTTTTCTGCTCTGTTTGCTTTACCTGCGTCTCATCTACAATTCTTCTCTCCTCTTCATTTACAGATTGTCTTACCTGTCCAAGTAGGGATGCTCTATCTGCAATCTGCTGTATCCTCTCTGCAAGATTTACTCTCAATATCTCCGTATTTGGGTCTATCGGAGTAGGCATATTTTATGTCCATTGCTTCATTTTTTCTCTAAGCGTTTTTATTGCCATAGAGTGAATCTGACATGCCCGAGATTCACTGACATTTAGCACCATGCCTATTTCTTTCAGGGTCAGTTCCTCATAGTAGTAAAGATGAAGCAATTTTTGTTGATGTTCGGGTAATTCCATTATCGCTTTAACCAATAATTCTTTTAACTCCTTTTCCTTTAATACCTGGTCCGGGGATGGATAATATGCATCTGCATTTATATCTTGGGTTCTATCGACAATCTCGTTCTCCTCAGATACAATAATGTGGTCAAGTGATAAAACTTGCACAGTTTGTAAATTTGAAATTACATTCTCAACTTCATCTTTACTAACTCCTAAATTATCTGCAATTTCATCCAAAGTTGGGTCTGCTCCTTTTTCATGGCGGAGTTTTTCTTTAACCGCACCAACACGCCTTGCTATACTCCTAAGTGAACGAGGAGCCCAATCAAGTGAACGGATTTGGTCAAGGATAGTTCCTTTAATACGAATGTAAGCATAGGTATTAAAACGTGTATCCTGCTTGTAATCATACCGCTCAATAGCGTCAAGTAAGCCTACTATTCCCCAACCTATCAAGTCGTCCATCTCAATGTTCGGAGGCAAATGAATAGCAATGCGACCCGCTACATACCGAACAAGTGGGAGATACTTATTTATCAAAGCCTCTCTGGCTTTTTCGTCGTTTTCTTCTCTATATTTTTTCCAGAGAAGTTTCTCATCTACTTCGCTCATCTCAAACTTTCAATCCTCTCTTCCTGACTGACAACCTCTGTTATTCTCACACCAAATTTTTCATCTACAATTACTACATCACCCCTCGCTATAAGCTTGTTATTCACATATATTTCAATAGGCTCATCAACTAAATGTCCGACATTAACTACTGAACCAGGACCTAAACTCAATATGGAAGATAGAGGCATCTCTACACTACCCAACCGAGCAACTACCTCAACTTCTATGTCTAATATAACTCCTAAATTCTTCATATTCTCATCAGATTTTGCCATACCTATGAATCCCTTCTCTTTCTGATGTTGAAGTTCCTTATCCAAAAAATCTTGTATTTCCTCCTCACTCATAACTTTCCTCTCAGCCTGATTGGAAGTTTCTCCCTCTCCAAAATCTATCCCAAACCAGTGACCTATATTTTCGTCCACTATTGTTAACATTCTACTCTTATTAGTTGCGGATACATCCAAATTATAAATACCTACCTTGCTGGAAAAAAAATCATCTAAAATAGAGCCTACTCCCTGATTTCTTATAATGGTTTGAATTCCTTCAAACTGAATCACACCTTTCCCTGCACTACTACTAAT
>CAZZMK010000130.1:0-10108 GCA_964655185.1 uncultured Nitrospirales bacterium
TATTTTTATTCATTGGGGTGTTTATTCTGTACCTGCGTGGGCACCGAAAGATAGGTATGCGGAATGGTACTGGTATCATATGCAAGATAAAAACGGACCTACTTGGAAATTTCATGTAGAGAAATACGGAGAGAATTTCAAATATCAAGACTTTGCACCGATGTTCAAAGCAGAACTTTTTGACCCTGACCAGTGGGCTGATGTATTTAAGCGCTCCGGTGCTAAGTATGTAGTGCTCACTTCCAAACATCACGATGGTTTTTGTTTGTGGCCCAGTGCTCAAAGTTGGAACTGGAATTCGGTGGATATTGGACCACATAGAGACTTAGCGGGAGATTTAATTAAGGCAGTAAAAAAGGTTGGGCTGAAAGCGGGATTTTATTACTCGATGTATGAGTGGTTTAATCCGCTATATAAAGAGGATGTAAATAGGTATGTAGAAGAACATATGTTACCGCAGATGAAAGACCTAATTATCCGCTATCAGCCAGATATATTTTGGCCTGACGGTGAGTGGGACCATCCGAGTCCCGTATGGCGTAGCACAGAATTCCTTGCGTGGTTATTTAATGAGTCGCCGGCACCTAAGGATATTGCAATAAATGACCGTTGGGGTAAGGAATGCAGAAATAAAAATGGTGGATTTGCTACCCCTGAGTATGGGCGCATCCGTGAGGGACATCTTATACAGGAAGGTGGGTTTGAAGAATGTCAAGGAATGGGCAGGTCGTTCGGGTATAACCGGAATGAGACTGCAGAAAACTATCGTAGCACTACAGAATTGCTTCACCTGCTAATAGATAATGTGGCGCGGGGTGGAAATCTATTGTTGGATATTGGTCCTGCTCCTGATGGTAGAATCCCTGAGATAATGGAAGAGCGACTTTTAGAAATGGGCAAATGGCTCGAAGTGAACGGCGAGGCTATCTATGCTACTGATGTGTGGAAAGAAGCACCTAAGATGGATGATTTCAGATTTACTCGAAAGGGCAACGCCATATATGCTATAGCCTTGAAGTGGCCTCCTGAGACCTGGTCTATTCCGAAGCCGAAGGAATTCTCAAATGTACCTAAAGTGACACTTGTTGGTACAAGTATAAGTATTGAGGTGAAAGATATCGGCTCAGAATGGCTTGTTACTACACCTTGTGTTTCACCTGCTCAAATCCCATGCCAGCATGCTTGGGTATTTAAATTCGAATTTTAAGAAATATTTTACATAATAGATAGAATAGTTTACACTCTGATAAATTTCGCATACTTGGTTGGTAGAATTGATAAAGAGTTGAGGGATTTTCTTGTGCCTTTTCTGGATTAGCCTTTTGCAACATGGTAGGTCATAAATGGGAAAAGGTGTCTAACTTTACCGAACGGAGTGAATCTGTTTTATGAATTTGAGATGCCACAGTTGGATAACTATTACTCCTTTCTAATTCTATTATTTCTGTTCACAGAGGGTGAAATTTTTAGGGTACATTTAGGAGTAAGTGCATAATTCACGATTATTATTTAAGAATTAGGTCGCAGTCCGATATTGCCGGGGGTAAATCCGTCTTCAGTAGTTTCCATTCGGGAGTAGCCATCAGGTGTGTTGAAGAACTGGATTAGCCGTAGTAGCTCGGGTAAGTCTATCTTCCAATTTTGTGGGCTGTAGTCACTGTGATGAGGAAATCCTTCTTTTAGTCCATCTAAACCGGGAGCATAACCATCTTCGGTATCAAGCGACACGTGGTAACCTCCTGAGTTGAAGAATTGAATTACCCGCAGTAATTCTGTTAATTGGATTTTCCAGTCATGGTTTGTATCAGCTGAGTGCCATATTCTGTTGTCATCGAACGTGGTAGTTTCCCATCGAAACTCACAAGAGTTGTTGAATACTAACCCCCAACTAATAAGTCTACCAGTTTTACCATTGACCCAGTCAAAAATGACCAATTTCCAGACACCCATACTGGTTTTACCTGTTATCTGAGACAAGGGTTGGAATGGTTTATATCTACCTTGAAATGGAGGAACTCCTTCAGTAATTGATGTATCCGCATCGTCGTCAAAAATTACCTTGTCATAACTACTGTCGTTAGAACCTCCAACTCGAGAAGCCAGGTAAACTCGTGTGCCATGCGGAGACTCTAACCAAAGTGTGAGTTGTCCTAACTCTTGGTGGGTAAGATTAACACCTACTTCTACTTTACTAATTGTGAAATTCCTATCTACGTAGATTTGTGATACGACTTTGTTGCCATCGATTATGCCCATCGGAGTATCAGAGGAATGAAATTGTAGGCACTCTACTTCACCCTCCTCAACTGGTTCTTCTCCATCTCCACTTCCTTCTATTACATATTCACCATCTCTATTTCCCTCAAGTGTTCCCTCAATACTTCCTTCTTGATTTCCATCAGCCTCTCCTTCGGATATGCCATCATAACTCCCTTCTGTGTTTTCTTCTCCCTCAATACACGGAGGGCAACCTCCTCCATCGTTAGTAATCTCTGCATTTAACACATTTGAAATAAAAGTTTCGGCACCATCTTCCTCAATATTTATTGCGTTGTATTCACCTAAATTACAAATTCCATCTAAGTCTGCATCTCCATTAAAAGCGAGGAATCTTTCTGCGGAACGGTCAAACTCCTCGATATTTGGCACAGGAATAGAGAGGGATGAATTTTCAAGTTGGTCAGTAATAATTCGAATAGTTGTTTCTTCTCCTAAGGTCATTAACCCTGCGATGGCTCTAACCGCAATGTTACGGGGAATTAGTAAAAATAGAGCTGGCTGGACCGACTGCACTTCATTTGCCCATTCCTCCGTTAACAATAGATTAGTTTCGTATGCAGTTCGAACACAACAGTGGATTGGTAGAGAGATATCTTCAAGGACTCTATCTACCAATCTGGCGTGGTAACGGTCTATGATGCCATTATTATCCAAATCAGATGTATCAGGATTCTTGTTGACTATAGGATTCTGGTATATCTCAACCAAGGCATCCTCAAATCCTGCAGAAATAGATTCCACATTTTCACAGACGATGACACATGGCTCAATTACACACGGGTTAACTGGCTCTCCTTCTTCTATTAGCCCTTCCCCTTCAAAAGTTCCCTCTATGATTCCTTCTGTAACACCCTCTCCTTCTAAAACACCTTCTTGGAATCCTTCTATTGACACCTCACCCTCTAATTCGACACATTCTTCTGAGGATGGGAACCAATCTGCTCTCGTAGCACCTAAGAGATAACAACAACGACTCCGCAAACGGAAACATTGATATTCTTCTATATTTGTATAACCATCACCATCAGGGTCGGCGTAGAAGGCGAGTATATGTGGTAGCCGAATGTAGTTTGACAGATTGGGAGGTTGAACCCCTAAATCTATTCCCTGTGCGTTACTTGCAGTGGTCATTGCTTTTATAGGTATCGCGACCGAATTTTCATCTCCTAATAACATATAACCTGCTAATATCTTGTGCATTTCAGGAACTAATACATTTATCAGACCTGATGCACCACCGAGGTCGTTGAACATCTGAGAAACATTGTGCTCCCACCCAATACATACTTGTTGAGCAAGTTCACCTAATTCAGCATGTGTCATGTAAAAATTGATCAGTGCAAGTTCATCACTATCCAGAATACCATTTGGAAAGATAATTTGTGCTTCTTCATCATAGCCACCATTGATATCGGTACTTTTCGAGTCGAACGAGTAGCCTCCTAATTGAGATTCAAATCCTAAATCCCGTATTCGTTGTTGTAACATTTGCATTAATGCGTCGAAATTTACGGGACTACATACTGCTTGACTTGGTTCGCACATGCCTAAACAGCGGTCTACATTAGGACCACCTGCAGGTGTTTTCGCTGATATTACATAATCCTCACGAGTCCCACCTCTACTTACAACATAATTGTATTCGATAATGTTAGGTATCTGATCCCCATCTGGGTCACCTCCTGGACCACAGGGCTCTTCTCCTGTTACAGGTGGATTTTTAAACGAATAGTAAAAACCTGAGAGCCCTAACTCTTTAGTAATTTTTTGGGCTAAACTTTCACTTACTGTCATCAATAAGGCTAACACATGCTCATAGTCGCGAATAAGATGATACTGAGAGTCTCTTCGCAAACGATATAGATTACCTGTATATTTTTGTCGTGCTGGATAATTCAGGTAGTAAGAACTATCACAAAGGACATCGGCTAAGAAAGCTGACTCCCAACTGTCTCTCATTCCGTTTCCATCCCAGTCCCCATTTGTCCAGGAACCTAAACCAGGGAAAATACTATACAACGATTGTCCTTCTGCATCTATTACTGATAGAATAGGGCATTGTGTTGGTTCTTCCCCCTGATTAGATTCAATGCCATCACAGCCTCCGCCATTTTCTCTAACCGTTGGATTTAGTGCGTTAGCAATAAATTGTGCCAATCCGGGGATATCGTGAGGAACAGCATTGTATTCGGATAAGTTACATATTCCATCGTCATCAGCATCTCCTTTTGCGCCTAAGACAACTGATGCGCTAGTGTTAAAATGCGACACATTAACTTCGATTCTGTCTTCGGGATTTAGATATGCGTTGGCTTCATCAAATATGGCTTTTACTGCGGCAAGGCTGGAAGGCTCTCCTAATGTCAATAAGCCAGTTAATGCCTTTTCAACCTTGCCCAGGTCAACCACAAGGCCTATACCTTGTTCTACAGGTAGCCCCCAATATTTTCGAGATAATCCGCTCCAGAGTTTGTTCAAATATATTTTTATTGCATAATTGTTGTGTACATATGCATTGGCAACAATATCGTAGTGAAGAGTGGTCATACATGCTAAAATTAAATCTTCGAGTAAAGCCTGAGCATAATCAATTATTTTATTCCCGTCAAGGTCAGTTGTATATGGGTCTTTGCATATTAAACAAATAGGAGAACTCCCCGGAATATTAATTTGGAGTTCGTATAAGTATTTTAATGATTCTGCAAATTCAGATTTAATTCCTTCGGGACACTTTGGCGTAAGCACAGCAGATATATAGTTTTCTCGTGTGGCAAAGGGAGGTCCTGCGTTAATTACTTCCCGATATTCCTGATAATTCGAGAGTCCATCTACATCAATATCTGTATTTGGATTGAATGGTTCTATCCACGCTCCGAATCGATTAACCACAAAAGGAATATATGGTTTTGTCAATACCGCACTCAATCCCTCTTTGACTTTTGCACACATAGTAGAATGTAAAAGCAATAAACTGGTCACCAAATGTTCCACAGGTTGCAATAACCCTACATAGGCGGGCTCAGAACGTATTGCTCGCAATGTTATGTTATATGCACTGACCAATTCTGAATGGAGTGGATGGGCTGGATTGCAGTAGACCTCTGCCAATGGACCTACTTCCCACGCATCTATCATTCCATTATTATCAAAATCGCCAAATTCCCAAAACATCCCTAAATAAGGGTAAAGAGCCATTCCTTGTGAATCCAAAGTAGGTAACAGTGGACAATTGCTTGGCACATCACCTCCACCACCTGCTCCCGTCCCAATTATGTAATACTCGCCATAAATGAAAGATCCATCTGCCATGCCTGCCAAGGGATTCCACACCCCATCATATATTGTGTCATTGTCCACAAGGTCGATACTAAGTGAACCATTTCCCGTCGGAGTAGACACCATTACAGTGTAAGTATCTCCACTACCCTCCACGCTCAAAATGCTTGCTCCTTGGACATCCCCTCGCATATCCAGGCGGAAGTCACTTACATCTACTCCCCGTACATTCTCTGAAAATTTGACACGGAAAGCGACAGTATCTCCAGTAGGAGGGTTATCCGATGCCAGTTGAATCGCATCGACAAAGGGAGGGTCTGAATCCTTCAACCATGAGAAGTATACTTGAGCCACTGCATTTTCCATTAAGTAAACATAACCTGTCGCATTAAGATGGATAGGGTCTAATTCATTTTTATTATTTGCGCCCATAGCCTGACGCGGGCTGAATAAATCCCTATAACCTCCAGGAAAATTACTGTAACCCTCTGCGGGCCCCAGTGGCAGGGCGCCTGGATTTTGACCAATCCCTAAACTCGGAATACCCATTCGTGCTTGCATTAATCCGAAATTATGAATGTATGCAACCCTGTCCATACTTAAAGCGAGGTCTTTCTTACGACGCTCTAATTCTATAAACACATCATTTAATCGCCGTTGGTATTCCCCAATTTGCTGAATAGTTGTCCAACCTAACCACGGGTATTGCGGATTGAAAACAATTACCGGTATTTCCCATACCCATAGGGCTAATTGTGTTGGTTGCTCAATACCTGCAACATAGATTGTAATATCAAAAGGGTTAAATGGATTGGTGTAAGTGCCCCAGGTATAACCTTCAGATATATTCAAATAATCGTACCCACATATAGCAACACGGATATTAGGACGAACATTCAAACAGTGTTGTATTACATTCCTTAAATGGTGAATAGCGGTATCTATTATTGCATTTGTTTGTTCCCACGAATAGTGATATTTCCAACTGACATTTATGTCATTACCTCCTAAACTTATGTGCACAATATCAATAGTTGGGTACTCGTTCAACTTTTGGGTTATCTCTGCTTTTAAATTATCTGTATCCCAATCTGCAGCAGTTGCACCATGCAAAGCAATGTCACCAATTTCTATATATCTACCCCCTAACTGGCTTACTATTTCTGGACGAAGTAGGACTGACCGCAGGGCAGGTGGATTTTGGGTCCACGGGAAAAGGGTCCAACTGTCTCCTACATATAGAATACGGGGAATGTCGGCGAAGGTAGGAACTAAGCACCCAATAAAATTCATAATTATTAAACCGTACTTTACCCAGAAAGGAATTTTTCTGAATGACCAAGTAACCATAACACTTACCCTTTTAATTTTCCAAATATTATTTTTGCACATATTATCATTATTTTACAAGTTTTTACTTGTATAAATTATACCATAAGACTGTATAAAAAACATGAAGTTTATGGTGAGTTTCCACAGGAGAGAAATGAGGGAACTGGATAAAGAAATAAAGAATGCCAATCTGATAATCAACGTGAAGAACTGTAAAGGAATTTTTTCAAGAAGATTTATCGTTATGGTTAGTGTTGCAATTTCATTACTTTACCTATAAATTGAAAACTACATTTTAATTCTAAAGCCGAAGATGTAATTTTTTATATGAAAATATCGTATAATATATGGAGAAAAATTGAATATAATCGGCATTGAGTATGGGGGCGAAAAGGGTTTCGACGGGGATGGTTGAGGTGTGGGACGCATGCCGAGGTTGACCGGTGGGCCTCGTTAAAAGCCGGTCGAAAAACAACTGCCAATCAAGAATTGGCTCTTGCTGCCTAATATAGAGCAGCACGTTCCACCCGTGACCGCCTGCTAACGGAGTGGGGCGTCAACCAGCAGGCCTGTCCTTACAGGATTGGCGATGCCTGTAAGGCAGTAATAATATCGCCTACCGGCTGTGGAGAGCCGGCCCCGAGGCGCTCCACAGTGGGGAATCTTCAAAGGAGGGGCTAAGCATGTAGTTGGACCACACTGAAACATCTCCGGACGCGGGTTCGGTTCCCGCCGCCTCCACCATTTTTTTGGGAATAGTTTATAAGTGTCTAAAAAATTTTGGAGATAAAAGGAATATTGAGCTTGTAGGATGCGGTATATCTGTTTGCTGTAAACAACAATTGTTTGAGTTAAAAAACTTAATCAGAAATGAGGAGATAAGACTATGAGTAATTCGGAGGTAGTAAAGCATGGGATTCCTTTGTTAGGGGACGAATTTCCATCGATGACGGTTATAACTACTTGTGGAAAAATAGAATTACCACAGGCGTTTGCTAGTAAGTGGTTTGTTTTGTTTAGCCATCCTGCAGATTTTACGCCGGTATGTACTACTGAATTTGTGGCTTTTCAGAATCGGTATAAGAAATTTAAGGATTTGAATTGTGAATTGATTGGGTTGAGTATGGACCAAGTGTTTGCGCATATAAAGTGGGAGGAGTGGATTAAGGAGAAATTGAATGTAGAGATTCAATTCCCTATTATTGCGGATAATGGAGCAGTTGCGAGTAAACTCGGTTTAGTTCATCCCGGTAAAGGCACGAATACTGTACGAGCGGTTTTCGTTGTGGATGACAAGGGGAAGATAAGGTTGATTGTGTATTATCCGCAGGAAGTGGGTAGGAATGTAGATGAAATATTGAGAATAGTGGAGGCATTGCAGATTTCAGATAGGTATAAGGTTGCAACGCCTGAGAATTGGCCTAATAATGAACTTATTAAAGACCGTGTTATCATTCCTCCGCCGACGGATGTAGAAAGTGCTAAGAAGAGATTGGCTGATGCGGAGAAAGAAGGTTATGAGTGTTTAGATTGGTGGTTCTCACATAAGAAATTAGAGCGGTAATTGGCTAAATTTGACTTAATGCTTATTCCAAATTTGATTGTGGAGAGCCACTGTGGCTCTCCGTAATGTTTTTATGTGGTAGAGTCGTTTTCGAAATAGTAGAGAGTAACGCCTCTGTTTTTTAGTCGCTGTAGGAAATCATCTACATTGTCAATTGCAGATTCTGCGGAGTGCACGCCTGGTTTGTTGAGTTCACCTCGGGCTATCATGAGAGCCCCTTCTACGGCTGGGATACTCGTTATCTCCGCAATATGTCCTACACCTGAGTAATGGTAATGAACTTGTTTACCATTTTTCTCGCCATATACATCTACTCTAAATACGGATTTGTCCACTCCACCTTTGGAGAAGATTCCGAGATTGACAAGTGGTAGAAGTATTTTAGTGAGTATCTCTCGTTTTTTGGGAGTATTTGATAATCCGAGCCTACCAAGGAATGTGGCTAATTTTGCTATATATGGTGGATGAATTCCTCCGTGAAGAGACACATATTTTAGGTTAGGTAATGTACGGGGTATTGACACAGACTCTGCATGCCCAGTGATGTACACAGGCAATTTCCCCATAGGTTCGGGGAATTCAACTATTTTTTTATCTGTACCTGTTTTAATCTTTACTTCTTTGCCATCCCGCCATTGTAAGGTATACCCACTGAAAATATGGAGAACATGTTTGACATTAGCGGGACCAATATCTTCGTTTGACCCGCCAGCCCAATTGATTTCAATCCGTTCTGGTTTATCAAGTGAAAGGTAGCCTTTTTTTGCTAATAGATTAGTTATCCCTGGAGAGTTTCCTAATCCTGCTATTATTGTTAACCCTGCTTCTTTTGCTTTATCGTTTAGTGTAATTGCTGATAGGTAGGCATCGTAATCATCGCATATACTTACATAAGGCACTTTTGCTTCGATGCAAGCATCGATAATGTCGTGTTCAAACATGTAGAAGGGTCCAATAAATCCGAGAGTCACATTATGGTTTTTAACCGCGTCGATGATAGATGATTTTTCTTTAGCATTAACAAATCTGGCTGTGAATTTGGGTCCGAGAGTTGCTGAGATTTCTTGTGCTTTGGATATGTTTATATCTGCTATGGTAATAGAAGAAACATCTTCTTCTTGTGCGAGGATATTCAGTGCTACTCTTGCCATATCTCCGCATCCGCCGAGCACACATATCTTCATAATGTATTCCCCTTATTTTTGAAATTTTGGTCTTATGATACTTTAATTGAGATGGGGAAATAAAGAGTTTTGTAGGGAAATTTTTGTAGAGGGTATTTAAAAATAAAAAAGTAGCCCCTACGGGATTCGAACCCGTGTGACAGGACTGAGAATCCTGCATCCTGAACCGCTAGATGAAGGGGCCACATTAAATAAAATAATTTGGCTGCCGGACTAGGACTCGAACCTAGACAAGCCTGATCCAGAGTCAGGTGCCCTACCAGTTAGGCGATCCGGCAACCTGTTCTGAGTAGAATTATACAAAAAAATTTTTTTTATTTCAAGTAGAAGATATGGAAGTGATAATAAGATGCTAACGGGCTAATTGTAAGAGGTGAGAGAAAGACAATCTGGGTAAAAATAAGAAGGGTTTAAAACAAATAATGGTAGCGGGGGCAGGATTCGAACCTGCGACCTCCGGGTTATGAGCCCG
>CAZZMK010000131.1:0-10378 GCA_964655185.1 uncultured Nitrospirales bacterium
AGCATTTTTCTCTATCACCTTCAAGAGCGTGGGCTGTCATTGCAATGATAGGTATGTTATGGTTTCGCACAGATGACGAGGGCGTTCGGATAATTTTTGTTGCTTCAAACCCATCCATTTCTGGCATTTGCACATCCATGAAGACTAAGTCGTAGTCGTTGTTACTTAGTTTTTCTATGGCTTCCTTACCGTTATTGGCTACATCAGCGGTTAAGCCAAATTTTTTGAGTAATCCGAGTGCTACTTGTTGATTTGTTATGTTATCCTCAACAAGTAGGATTTTTGCAGAATATCTTTCTCGAATTTTTTTAATATCTCTTGCGGTGTGACGAGTGATTATTGAGGGAGCGTAAAGTTTTCGTTTCTCGCCCGTTTTTCTCTCCTTTTCGAGGCTTAATACAGTTGTTAGGACATCATATAAATCAGAGTGTCTTATGGGTTTTGTTAGGTAGGCTGAAAACCCTATTTCTTCAAGTTTTTTAACATCCCCTCTTACTCCAACTGATGTAAGCATAACCAATATGGTATCCGATAGTTTCTCATCAGAAGCAATGATTTTTCCGAGGGTCTCTCCATCAACCTCAGGCATTTGCATGTCTAATATTGCCATTACGAAGGGGTCACCTGCCTCTTTTGCTTGTCTTAATTTTCTAAGTGCAGTTATTCCGTCTGGGGCTTCATCGGGGCGTGCTCCCCAAGATTTAAGACGGGTTCTGAGAATTTCTCTACTACTTTCATTATCATCCACGATGAGTATTTTGATATTTTGTAGAGATTCTGGGAGAAGAATCTTTTCCGGAGGGATTTCTTTTTGTTTCTTAAGTCTTACAGTAAACCAAAATGTTGAGCCTTTCCCGTATACGCTTTCTACACCAATACTACCTCCCATTAGTTCTGCGAGGTTTTTGGATATGGCTAATCCGAGTCCTGTGCCTCCATATTTTCGAGTCGTAGATGCGTCTATTTGTGAGAATTTTTGAAATAGTTTGTCGATTTTGTCTTCTGGTATTCCAATACCTGTATCCTTTACTATGAATTTAAGCAGGACATTATCATCTGTTTCTTCTAAGCATTCTACTTCTACTCTTACTTCTCCCTCGTGCGTAAATTTTATGGCGTTGCCAACGAGATTGGTGAGGATTTGTCTTAACCTACCCGGGTCTCCTTTTAATAGTGGGGGAACATTCTCGCGAGGAATCACTGTTAATTCGAGGTTCTTTTCGTGAGCCTTCACAGCCATTACCTGAGCAAAATCTTCAAGTAGGCTTATCAAGTCGAAATCAATTTC
Source organism: uncultured Nitrospirales bacterium (assembly GCA_964655185.1). Taxonomy (GTDB): domain Bacteria; phylum Hydrogenedentota; class Hydrogenedentia; order Hydrogenedentales; family Hydrogenedentaceae; genus Hydrogenedens. Next base: position 1,289 of record CAZZMK010000131.1, read on the forward strand.
CTCGAGTTCAAGTTTTCTCGCTTCGATTTTAGAGAAGTCTAATATGTCGTTTATAAGAGACAGTAACGATTCACCACTGGAGCGGATTACTTCTGCGTAGTGTCGTTGCTCAGGGTTTAGGTCAGTATCGAGTAAAAGGCTGGTCATTCCGATTATGGCGTTCATTGGGGTTCTAATCTCGTGGCTCATATTTGCGAGAAATTCACTTTTTGCAATATTTGCCATTTCTGCTTGAACTGCGAGTTCATTAGCCCTTGCTACTGCTTCTTCTAATTGTCGATTTGCAATTCTTAACTCTTCTTCAACTGCTTTTTCTTTGGAAATGTCTATGAATAAATCTAATATTTTATTTTCCCCACCAATTTTAACTATTTTTGCAGATTTAAGTATTGGAATCTTCTTCCCTTCATAGTTTGTCATTAGTGATTCTTGGTTTACTACTTCAATACATGTATCAGTTATAGGGCAATCTTTTATATCTCTTGTGCATAAGTATTCATTACATATTTTACCTATGATTTTTTCTTTGCTTGTGCCAATCATCTTCGCACCGAAGGAATTTATGAATTCTATTTTGTGTGTTTCCGGGTCTATCAAGGCTATTCCTGCGGAGACGCTTTCCATAAGTGTTCTTGAGAAGTTTTCACTTTCAATAATTTTTTGTTTTTGTTGGTATTCTGTGGTGACATCTCTAAAAATTAATACCGCCCCTATCATTTCACCTTTTTCATCTAAGATAGGTGTACACGAATCCGCTATGTGTAGTTCTGAATTGTCTTTAGTTATTAGAATAGTGTTATTAGATATTTCTGTTCGGGACTTAGTTTCAAGGGTGTTAAATACTGGGTTTGGTACTTCTTCATTTGTAATTGCATTTTTTAGAATTAAAATATCTTTAATGTTTTTACCTATTGCAGATTCTTTTTTGTATCCTGTTATATGTTCCGCAGATGGATTCATATCCAATATGTTTCCATTTAAGTCTACACTTATTACAGCATCACCTATGGAATATAGGGTTGCCCTTAGCAATTCTTTGCTTTGTTGGAGTTCTACAGTTCTTGCATGAACAAGATTTCTAAGTGTCTGATTATAGTTTGATAACAATCCAATTAGTATAGTTAGGGCAATTGCGACAATAATGCCACTTATCAAAAATGGCTTGGTGTTGCCTGCAGGTAGTAGTGTTACTAATTCTGATGATGGTTCTGTAATTACTCCGTAGAGTTGGTGAAAAGCCAGGATGGGAAAGAATATTTTTGATGTATCGTAAATATTGGGAATTTCGTGGCTTGTGTAGTTTTCCTGAGTTTTTGATGTATATAGTAACGTTTGTGTTTCTTTATCATGAAATTGGAAAAGGTTTAGGTCTATGAGTTTTTTGTTGAGAGACACTGTTTCATTGAAAATAGACTCATTTACGAATGAGTATAGGTCTACAAATGCGGAAATAAAACCTTCCAACTGATTATTTTTTATTACTGGGTAGACTATTAGTATTACTGGATTTTTATAGTTTATGATGGGAGCTTTTATCGGGGGTGTAGCGGAAGGTCTGTTAGTTTTTAGGGCACTTTCCATTGCCTCTTTAGCATGGGGAATACTCGATATATCTAATCCTATGAACGATGGGAAGTGGTTTTGTGAATTGCATCTAAAAATAGGATATAAGTTTTCTGTGTCTTTTGCAGGTACTTTATCACCGTTCTCATCGATTTGCCAGATTTCGAGATGAGGGGGAAGTAATTTTTCTATATCTTCATGAGAAGAAATTTTTGGAGCCCAGTTAGTATTTAAGAAAGATTTTTTAGTGATAATTTTATTTGTGAAGTTAATAAATTCATCATTTGTTACTTCTTCGGAGTTTTCTATAAATAAGGCGATTGATGGGAAGATATAGTCTCTTGTATCCCAAGTGCTCTCAGTTATTTTATTTATCTCTGAGAGAGAGGATTGGTAAAAAGTTTTCCAGTTGACAATCTCATCTCTTTCTTTAATTGTCCATCCGATTGATAGTACTATTGTTATTGATATTAGGAAGGTTAATATTGTTTCGGTGTGTCTAAATCTTGATTGTTTAATTTTTTCGGATGTCCTTCGACTAAAGCCGATACCCGCAAGGAGTATGTACAATACTATTAGTGATGTGAAAATGACAGTTGGGTATGTTTTGTACCATATTAACTTTTCCCAATCGGTGGCTTCTATATCTATTCCCAGTACTGCCACAACTTTATTTTCTTCTCTATCTACTATTGGAACGAGTCCGCTTACCCAGATTCCCCATTCATCTTGTAATGGACCTTCTACAAATGGTTGGGCAGTATCAAAGCAGTTGATTAATTCTTCCGAAGCATCTTCGTATATTTCACCTGGTTGGGATGGAGGGGTTTCTTCTGTGTCTTCCTGGGTATCGAGATAGAAGAAGATATTTTTGTTATTATCCCTGCCCATTAAATATAAGTATTTGCATCTTGGTATTAAACTTCTAAGTATTCTTAGCCTATTTAGGTATGAGGTGAAAAAATGGTTTTCATAGTCCTCTTCGGTAGCGGAAAAAGTTTTTACTACGCGAGGGTCTATGTTTCGGGCTATGTTTATAGTTTGGGTAAGTAGTAATTCTCTCAATCGAGTATCATTTAGTTTGTATATTGCGTAGGTATAGATTGCTCCTATTATAATGACGAATATTATTGAGCCTGTTACATAAGGCTTTACTAACCATCGGAGGTAGTTTTTCATTGTACTTCTCCATTGGTTGAGGTTTTTGTCTTCATTCCAAAGAGTACTCTAAACAAAGCAATCTTTCTAATTAATATGTGGTATATCAGGAAGGTGAGTAAAGTTGATAATAATAGGCAGATTGTAAAGAAAAGTAATGGTATAGCAGGAAAGATTTTATAGAGTAGATAAGCGGAGATAACTATTATGGTTTGGTGGCAAATGTATATCGGATAAGAGGCTTCTGTGAGGTAATTCAGAAGTTTATTGGTATAATTTTTGAAGTATATTCCTGTGGAAAAGATTAGCAAAACCCATAACCAAGCGTTGTAACGGCGAAGGATGTAGTAAAGGATATCCCCGAGTGAATATTTTTCAAATGAAGAGTTTGTAAGGTAAAGGTGGATAGCCATAGTAATTATTCCAAAGCACAATAGAAGTTTTTGGTGCTTGTTTATTGTAGTCTCCATACTACTGCAGAGTGGTGTGAGAAAGCCTATTAAGAAGTAGGGGTAGTAGTAAAAAGGATTTTTTGTGCTTATGGATGGTAGTTGGTCCAATAAACCTATTATTATTGGGTAGGTGATAAGAATTAAATATACCGAAGCAGATTTAAACGTAGTCTGTATATGTTTTTCATTGTTCAAAAGGTAGTTAAGTAATCTTACAGATAGGATGGAATAGAAGTATAGGTATAGTATGAACCACAGATGGGCAGGGGTGAATGTGCCTGTGTAGCCAGTTAGGTCAGAGAAGAGATTTGAAAAGTAAAAAGATGTAAAGTCAGCAAAGGAACTATTGGGGTGTTTTGAAATGTATGCTATATATGATTGCGGGGGGACGATGAATATGATTCCAAAGATTAAAGGTGCTAAGAGTCTTTTGGTTCTTTCAACGATATATTCACGGGTGGTTCTTCTCTTTAGGGCATAATACGAAGAAATTCCTGCGAGGAAGAATAAAAATGGCATATGCCAGGGGGAAAGAAATAAAATGAGGTAATCTAATATTGGGTGGGATGGTGAAATCTTGAAGTAGAAATTTTCTTTTGAGAAAAATATCATTGCAGTATGGAAAGGAAAAAGTAATAGGACAGCAATAATTCTTAACCAATCAATTTCTTCTCTACGGACCTTTGACACTTCCATTGATGGATAATATTTAAGAGATTTTAAGGCTGTTTTTTCTTATCAAGAATTTTTCTAACCTCTTTGAGAATTTCAAGTCTGCCGTAAGGCTTCTGAAGTATTTGGTAACCTTCGTGGATTACAAAGTTAGTATGAATGGAGTTTTCGGAGTACCCTGAAGTAAAAAGCACGGGAGTATCAGGTTTGAGTTTTTTAATTTTTTCATATACTTCTTTTCCACCCATAACGGGCATGATTATGTCGAGTATGACAAGGTCAATTTTATCGATATTTTCCATAAACAGGTTTAGTGCTTCTTCCCCGTTCTCGGCTGATATAACATTGTATCCTGCTCGTTCCAAAATCCTGATGGATACTGCCCGAACCGCGGGCTCGTCTTCTGCTATCAATATGGTTTCCGAGCCCGTTAACTCTGGATATTCTGATTCTTCTACTTTCTTTTCTTGTTGAGGTATTGATGTGGTTGGCAAGTAAATTTTGAAGGAAGTGCCTTTACCTGGTTCAGAGTAGACATGTATTATTCCATCGTGCTGTTGAACTAAGCCGTATACAGTGGATAAGCCTAACCCGGTTCCTTTTCCCGGCGCCTTTGTAGTGAAGAATGGTTCGAAGCAGTGTTCCAAAGTATTTTTATCCATACCTATTCCAGTATCAGTTATAGTAAGCACTACGAATTCACCTTCTTTTACATTTGGGATTCCCTCTACTTTTTCTTTTGTTAGATAAGTTTTGTTAGTCTCGATTATAATTTCTCCACCTTCTGGCATGGCGTCGTTTGCATTTGAGCAGAGGTTGATTATAATGACTTCAATAGCGTTTTTGTCTGCATATATATTTGGGAGGTTAGGTTGTAGGAAGGTCTCGAGTTTTACATTTTCTTTGATTATTCTCCTTATCATATTGAGTATGTCATTGATGGTCTCGTTTAATGAGATGGACTCTTTCTTGAGAAGTTGCTTTCTCGCAAAGGCGAGAAGTTGTTTTACGAGGGTGGACGCTTTTAGATTTGCACTTCTTATTTCTTGCAAATAGGTGCATAGTGGAGAATTTTTAGGAATTTCAGATTCTATTAATTCAGTGTATCCTTGAATTACGAGTAGGTGATTGTTCAGGTCGTGTGCAATGCCTCCTGCTAATTGTCCTATACTCTCCATTTTTTGCATTTGACGAAGGTCATTTTCAAGTTTTACTTCTCGTGTTACATCTGTTAGGTGAATGACAAAATGAGTAGAATTTTCGTATATGTTGTGAATGGATGAGATAGAACAATCTAATATTACCGAGTTTTTTTCGCCTCTCTTGATTTCTAATCTTTCTTTGTGGATTTTCCCTTTTCCCGCTTCGGAGCGTTTTTGGTCAAGGTTTTCTATTGGTAGAACCTTTTGAGTTAAATAAGTAATAGGTTTATTTAGATAGTCTTCGGGGAGAACATTTAGAAGGTTGAAAATTGCGGGGTTTAGATATAGGATTAAGCCATTTGAATCAAATATTATCATTCCGTTTGTTGAAGTTTCTATGGTCTGAATAAGCAAATTCCTCTGAAATTCATAGGACCTTTTCTCTTTATTGATGAGTGTTAGGGCGAGTTGGTCAGCAATTTGGGAAGCAAAAGAGATTTCGTCTTCTTCCCACTTATGGGGAATTTGGGTATACTCCAAGCAAATAACACCTCTGTTTCTATCACCAATTCTGATACCGGTATCGAGCATAGATTTTATATTCAGTGGAATAAGGTAATTTTGAGCATAACCTTTGGTTCTGGGGTCGTTCAGGGCGTCATGTGCGTCAACATATTTAGAAGTCTTTAATGCCTGAAATTCGTCCTTAAAATCTTCCTCTTTTAGTATTACTCCTTTAGAATGTATTCCTGTGGATAAGTCGTAGTGGTCGACACAAATCAGTTGTGTTTCATCTTCGTTGAATAGCCATATGTTGACTCTTGGTATTCTCAATTTTGTTGAGATAGTTTCGGTAATAAAGTGGGATAGTCCTTCAAAGTCCCCTTCAGCGACCTCAGGCCTTAGCATTACATCAATGAGTATTTCTTTTTCTATATTAGTTCTCTCTAACTTTTTCTCCTCTTTCTCTTCTCGTTCTTTTACCTCCGTAATGTCTAATATGTAGCCCTGAATGTATAGTAGTTTTGAATCGTCCCACACACCTGTTCCAATTTCATTTACCCATATCCATTTTTTATCTTTTATTTGCATTTTATAGATAACATTGTAAGGCTCTTTTGATGATATTTTCTCCTCTTTTTCGCTCAGCAGGTAGTCGCGATATTCGTTATGCACCAGATTTAATAAACTTAATTTTCCTGAAAGAAATTCTTCTTTACTGAAGCCTGTTAAGGTTTCAATTTGGTTGGTGATGAATAGTATTGATGATTCGGGTGGTGGTGTTACTATAAAGACTGCACCTGGAAATTGTTCTGCAAGTGTTCTGAATTTTCTTTCGCTACTTTCAAGTTGTTTCTGTATTTCTGTGGATTTTGACAATAGAAAGAGCATTTCTTTTCTAATTTTTAACTGGTGAATTGTATAGAAAATGGTTATGATGAAGGATGTTAAGAATATTAAAGCCAATCCAAAACCAGTGAATAAAAGCCAGTGAGTTTTTATTGTAGTTTTTAGGTCTACTCTCTCTTCGTAAGGTGGATATTTTATTGTTTTGAGTATTTCTGTTGTTCCTGAGTAATCAACTGGGAGAGAGAAGCCCGAGAATCCCAAGGATTCAGTTAGTGGGTTTATAACGGGAATTTTTATGAGGGCAAGAGTTATTTTTCTTTGTAATTCCTCAGGAACATTATTTAAAGATATGAAAGAGTATTCTGGAGAAGCAATAGTGCTGTGAGTAATAGGTAATTCAGGATTAAAACTTTTTTGATTGATGATTTTTATCTCGTTTTGATTTATTTTGCCTTCCTTAGTCAATTTCCAGAGAATATAAGCATCTATGCAACCTATGTCTGCAGTTCCATTTATTACGGCGTCTATTGTAAGTCCATTACTGCCTGTAAATAACACAGTGGCGAATTTAGAGATAGGGTAAAGGTTATTTTTATATAGTTCATATAGTGGCAAAATCCACCCAGCGAAATAGTTCCTCCCAGGAGATGCGATGATTTTTCCTTTGATGTCATTTAAGGTATTTATGTCGTCCCGCGAGGCTTTGCAGAAAATAACACCTGCTTTTAGTTTCATTGGCTGGTTATTCGGCCCGAGGCGAGAAAAGGTAGCAAGTACCTTGCAACCTTTTTGAAGGTTTACTAAATAACATACATAGGGGTTACATACTGCGAATTCAATCTCTGACCAAAGTAGCGCTTCAATGATGTTGGGAGGAGAGTACTGTATTATCCTGAAATTATAATTAGGTATTTCTTGTTCGAGGTATTTTTCTAATGGGGTAAAGTCGACTTGTTCGTCGGTGATTCTTTGAAAACCTATTTTAATTTCCTGCTTTGTTGCATGTAGATTTAGTGAAAAAATTAGAAGAAAGATTAATGTTATAGACACATATTTGTTATAAAAATTGTTCATAAAAATTGTTCTTAAGAATAAAATGCTCCTCTTTAATTATATATCAAAAAGTTTATTAGCAATTAAATATTTATGGTGTGAGAAATTAGGAGGGGAAGGGGTTAAGTAGAAATTAAATTGGAAGGGGTATTTTGAAAATAAACTTGAGGGAAAAGTAGATGCCTATAATTATAAATATTGCTCCTGTGATTTTCCTTACCCAGGTTTCTACAGGAGTGATGATATTATAAGCGGTGGCAACTTTTGTGGTTCCTGTGGAAATTAGAATGGCGAAGAATAGTACTGGTAAGCCTGTGCTGATGCCATATATAGCAGGTAAAACTATAGAAGAATTTTTTGAGGTTGCTAATGGTATTAGCCCGCCAAAGAATAAAGCGGCGGAATTTGGGCAAAAAGACAAGGCGAGGAGAAAACCGAGTATAAATGACCCTGCCAATCCATATTTTTCGGGATAAGAGAAAAGTTTTTTATTAGGTGAGATAGAGGGTAAATTTATCGTTATAAGTTCAAGTATGAAAATACCGGCAATTATAAGGATAGGACCTATAATCTTGGGAAGATAAGTTTGTAGAGCGTTTGAAAGTAAGGGTAAGTCTGTAAGTCCAATTAAGATTATAACGCTCAATATGACATAGAGAAACATTCTACCTAAAGAGTAGAAAATGCCATAAAGGAAGACTAAATAGGGGTGTGCAATTCTTTTTGATATCCATGATAAGGCCACAATATTTGTGGCAAGTGGACAAGGACTTACTGATGTTAGTATTCCGAGAAGTATTGAATAAAAAAATGCTGAGGTGAAAGACATAGACTAACTTAGATATTTTTGAATATTATCTTGAATATACTTGAAGAAATCTTCTTTTTCCCCATGAACGTAATCCCAAACTTTTTCAAGTTTTGTATGCTCTTTAGATTTGTTGTTTACTACTTTTTCTATTACCACACACCTAGTTACTAATTTGAAGTCCTCTATAAAGTGCTGATTTTCTGGCTCCTCAAGGTTGATAGTTTTAAATTCCACCTTACCTTCATCTAACTCTTTTGAAAATTTTTCTTTTACCGCTTGTAGTGTATACTCTTCAATTGCCCTGCATGTTGGACATCTGTAAGTGCCGTGGAAATAGTAAACAATTACCTTCTCACCTAAGTTTTGAGGGTTTGTAGGTGCATTTGTAAGATTTGATGTAGATTGTTGTGATGAATGGGGAGGATTTTTAATATTTTGCGTTTCTTGTGGCGCCATTTCAGAATAAATTAGGTATCCAATTGAAAAACATACAAATAATATAAGCCCCCCACTCACTATTTTCCTCAACATTAGAAATCTCCTCAAAAAGTATAACTTATTCTGATAATAGTTTTTTTATTTCCTCTGGGGAAAGCACTTTTCCTGAAGACTTTACTTCTCCATTAATTACTAAAGCAGGGGTCATCATTACTCCATATTCCATGATTTTTTGTATGTCGGTAATTTTTTCAATAGTATAGTCGATATTTAGTTCATCTGCAGCCTTCTTTGCGTTTTCATATAGTTGTATACACTTCATACATCCTGGGCCGAGTATTTTTATTTCTTTCTTCATAGCATATCTCCGCAAATTAGATATGGGATTACTATATTTATGAATATTTTACCAAATTGCCAAATACGTTATCAACTTGTATCGTCAGGGAGA
>CAZZMK010000132.1:0-4757 GCA_964655185.1 uncultured Nitrospirales bacterium
TTTAGATGTGTGGCTACTTGAAGATAACAAAGTTGTAGACTTTATCTCTCGGAGGTTTTCGCATAAAGCCCTGCCATCAATTGATACTGTAAGTATTTCTAAGAAAGTGGTATATCCCCATGATTCGGTCATTGCAGAGGTTACAGTATCACCTTCCCCACTGGAAAAAGAAAACGGATGTATAGTTGCTCAAACATACGACTTGATAACATCACCCCTCTTTCCCGAAGGCAGATTAGTAAGCGAGAATGTAGTTAACATACCATCGGAAGGTGGTAAGGTTGACATTCCAATTAGATTTGCTTACCTACAAGGAAACTTCGTTTGTATAAAGTTTTGGGGAATACCTTTCAAAGTTAATAAATTAGGTAGTAGTTATTCTTCACTTTTCTCATTAAAAACCATCTACTTACCTATAGTCCATAAAGTGAGGGAGACAAAATGGAATTGCTATTTCGTAGCCGATGAACAGAAAGAATTAAACCAAAAACAAGTTTTAGAAAAGATAGTTTACCTTTTGAAAGGTGGGATTTATATCAAGCCTGAATATACATCTTTAAACCAGGTAAAAACATTGGGAGTCCCAATTATACTTGAAATATGGAAAGAAACCGAAAATGTGAATGTTGTTAAAAGTATCAGAGAGCCGTGTATTAACGATGATTTGTACATCGAAAAGTGCAAAAATGAGATAAGAAAGAATTTTGAAAATTCATATCTTCCGTCGCCCTCATTATTTTCATTAGGATTAAATTGTGCCTTAACAAGTAGGGAGGAATCTGTATGCTATTGTGATATATGTAAAAGAAAATATACAGAATTGTTTACAGAGAAGGTTAACTCTCAGAGTAATGGGAAAGCAATAAATGAAATGATAAATCAAAACGGCCTGGAGGTAGTTCATCCCGAATACCTTAATTACAGAAATTTTATGGAGAACTCTTTCTCCAACTTTATGAAGGCGTTAAGAGATACCTGTAATACTAATTTTCCAAGTATACCGGTAGGGTTCTGTATAGACTCAGGAAAAGAAATATATACCGGGGCAAATTATGAAATTCTATTAAATTCTTTTGATTGGCTCGGTATTGAGCCGGGGTACTATTTACTCTCTGTACTACCAAATTATCAAGACAAAAAAGCAAGGTTGTACCTTAACATTAAACTCTCTGACCCTGGTATAGAAGATAAAAGGCTCTCATATTTCACTTGGAGGGCACTTCTTGAAGGTTTCCAAGGTATTTTAATTCAAAATGGTCTAAATGAAAATGAAAAAACCTACCCCGTCAAAATGTTTGAAGATTCAGGAAAACTTAATTCAAACCTAAAATACTTTTATAGCACCTTGTCTAAAATCCAGAACTCCGCGATAAATGAGATATTTTTGAAACTAAAGCAAGATTACAATGAGGATGTCGGATTTTATGTATCTCAGGAAAATTTAGAAATTTCAAATTGTGTGACGGAGTTTGATTATAAAAATGCAGTGGTAAACCTAATGAGGATAATAAATGGCTTTAAGGTAAACCCAATCTTGATTACGAAAAGCAATATCAAAAAACTTGACTATGTTAAAGTTCTGTTCATTCCTTCTGCCTTATATATGACCACAGATGAAATAGAAAACATTTCTCAGTATTTAGAAAATGGGTTTGTAGTAGCAGATTATCTACCCGGGATAGTTAACGAAAACGATGGTAATTTGTCTCAGAAAATTAGAGAATATTTGAAAAGTAATAATGTCCAAAAAGATATTAAAAACGCCAGTTTGCCTAATATATTATTGATTGGCGGAGTACTTTCACAAAACTGGGACTATATTCCGGAGGAGAGGATAATTGACTTAATAAATTCCGTAAAAGAAGTACTCCGCAAACACGAGATAAAGACGATATATGGGGAGGACATAGACAAATGGGTTGATGCCAAATTCTATTCCTATGAAAACAGGAGGATAATAGCGTGGATGCCAAATTTCAGCAATCTCTTAACCTCAGACAAAGTTGAGTTTCAGATAAATTTAGATGGGGATTATTGGGTCTATGATTTAAATAAGGGGAAAGTACTCAAAAATGGGAAAGCGATAAAGGAAAAGATAGATAAATATGAACCTAATTTTTATACGGTATTACCATATCAAGTAAAGGAAATTTCTGTGAGACATTTAGACTCAGTAAGGGCAGGGGATAGAATACCTGTTGAGGTTAGGGTAATCAAAGCAAAATCTTCAGAAAATGGAAGTTTTGTCAAGCACAAAATTTTTGTTAGATTAGCAGGGGATAAAAACCTCCAAAACGTAATCTTTAATGAGTTAATAGAAACGGATGAAGAAGGAAAGGCAATCCTTAATATTCCTACCTACCTAAATCAACCCGCCGGCTGGTATTTCTTAGAGATTACAGATTTCTACTCTAACATATCATCAGTCAGTTTACTAAAGATATTCCAATAAAAAAGCAGAAAATCTCTCCGCACAATCTGTAAAAGTAAAATTTTCCTTGACTTTTTAGGATTTATATGTTATAAATATATTGCTGTCTCTTTCAAAAAGTTAAACCTAAATAGAGGAGAGGGAACAATGAAAAAGCAGATGACTATTGGGAAAAGGTTATACTTAGGGTTCGGTTTTTCTGCTATTATCATGATTTTACTCGGGATTATCGCAGTCATTTCACTGAACAGGGTTAATGATGAACTGAGTCAGGTCGCGAATAAAGTCCTTCCATTTATTCAAAATCTTTTGGAAATTCGTATATACTTTACTCGAATAGATTCTGCTGAAAATTCTTTGCTAACCCTCGACTTGTCTCTAAACGAACGCGAAGAGAGAATGAAACAGTTTGAGGAGGATAAAAAAGTAATAGACCAACTTTTTGCAAGTGTAGACGCTCTCGAAAAAACGGAGGAGGAGAAGAAAATGTGGGAGGAATTTAAATCTGCATTTGCGCTCTGGTGGCAGGACCACGAAAAATTTGTGGAACTTGTTAAAGAGTTTCAAAAATTTGGTTTACAAAATCCTACCCAATTAGAAAGGGAAGTTAGACGCTTCACTAGTGACCATTACAAATTATGCAATTCTGTTCGAGAATACATAATGACGGGCAAAGATTTTCAAGGTGGAGATGACCATACCGCGTGCAATTTTGGGAAATGGCTAACTACATTCAAAACAGATAATTCTGAAATAAATAGTGTGTTAGAGCAGATTAAAGTCCCGCATCAGAAGTTCCACGAGGCGATAAAGAACATCAAATCTGCTATGGCTCAAGGGGACAAGGATACTGCCATTCAGATTCTCAGCAATGTTGAAGAAGGTATGAATAAGGTGTTTAGTGGTTTTGATTCATTATTATCTATAGCAGATAAAGCAAATGAGGCATATCACAGTATGTCTAACCAGGCTCTTGTTGTTAATTACGTTAATTATTCTAAGGCGAGAGATACCCTTGTACGACTCGTTGATTACATTGAGAAAATAAGCGAGGCAGAAAGAACTTCTGCGATTAGGACAGGTTCGATAGCTATTCTAGCATATACAATAATTGCTATATTAGGCATAGCGATTACTATTGCGATAAGCATTTTGACTACATATTCATTGAACAAAATCCTTAAAAATATTAGTTCCCGAATTAAAGATGGAACGGTGCAGGTTTCATCTGCAGGGGAGCAGGTGTCACAGGCAAGTCAGACACTATCTACGTCTGCGAGTGAATCCGCATCGAGTATTGAAGAGACATCAGCGTCGGTTGAGGAACTCACATCTATGATACAGCAAAATGCAGGCAACGCAACGCAATGCGAGCAAATTATGGCGAATGTTCAACATTCCATAATAAATTCGGTGGAGGCAATGAACAAACTATTAGAGAACATGCAAACATTACAGCAGGCGTCAGCAAATACTGCTGGAATAATAAAGACTATTGATGAAATAGCATTTCAGACCAATCTATTAGCACTCAACGCGGCTGTAGAGGCGGCGCGGGCTGGTGAGGCAGGTAAGGGGTTTGCGGTTGTTGCAGAAGAGGTAAGACGGCTTGCCCAAAGGAGTGCAGAAGCGGCAAAGAATACTCAACAGTTAATAGAAGACGCTATGAAGCGCTCCGACGAATCTGCTAAAACATCTAAAGAAGTAGGTGAACTATTAGTAAAGACTAAAGAATTAATAGAAAAAGTTCAGGTATTAGTTAAAGAAATAAGTACTGCTACGAATGAACAGGCTAAGGGAATGGAACAGATTAACACTGCTATAATGGAAATTAACAAGGCAACGCAAGAGGTTGCGGCAAGTTCCGAGGAATCTGCCTCTGCAAGTGAGGAGTTGAGTGCTCAAGCAGAGGAACTTCTGAATTTAGCCAATGAATTAGAATCGCTATTAGGGAAAGTGAACGCCTCTTCAGGTGGAGTAGAAATTAGGAGCACAAAAAAATCATTTAAGGTAGGTAAGGCGGTAAAACACGAAGTTCCAGAAATTGACCGTAGAAAAAAGAAACCTGTAGGTGCGCTATCTCATCACATCGAAACTAAAGAAAGCGGAGCGATTATAAAGCCGGAAGAAGTCATACCTCTGGATGATGAAGACTTGAAAGAATTTTAATGGGAACCGTCTTAAAAATAGATAATTAGATAGTAGGCATTTCTCTGGTAGGAAATGGGAACACTTTAATCCCCATCTTAACCTCCAGTATGACTTCTGCAAAAGACTACAAATAAATAGAAATACTCTGCATATTCTTCAAGAGTTTTTCCCATTT
>CAZZMK010000133.1:0-3355 GCA_964655185.1 uncultured Nitrospirales bacterium
AAATAAAAAAAAGAATGTAAACTTATTATCAGAAAGGATATACAATGAGCAAGCAAAACCAGAAGCAACCAAGAAGAGAATTTCTGAAAACAGCAGGAGTTTTAGCCTCTGCATCTATTCTTAGTGAACAGATAAAAAAACAATCTAATCCACGGAAATTAGAAACACTCGCTATTAACGGTGGGAAACCTGCAGTCACAATAAACCCTCCAAACGCTACAAAATGGCCCCTATACACAGATGAGGAAATACAGGCTGTATCTGAACTACTAAGAAATCCAAGTTATGCACCTATTGCGGAATTCGAAGAAGCATGGAAGAAATATTTTGACTGCCCTTTTGCAAAAGCACATTGTAACGGAACTAGTGCCCTCACTTCTATACTATTCGCTCTTGATTTACCCCCAGGCAGTGAGATACTCGTTCCAGACTATAGCACTTGGTTTCCGGTAGTTCCTATGAGATTCTTCAAATACGTGCCTGTATTCGTAGATATCAACCCCAGAACATTAAATATAGATGTTGAAGACTGTAAAAAAAGACTATCACCTAAAACAAAAGCAATAATGCCTGTGCATTGGTATGGTGTCCCTTGCGATATGGATTATATAAATGAATTCGCAGAAGAACATGGTTTAGAAGTAATCGAAGATGCAAGCCATGCCCATGGCTCAAAGTTAAAAGGTGTGCTCATAGGGAAATGGAGTAGAATGGCAGGCTTCAGCCTCCAGACAACCAAGCCATTACCTGCTATCGAAGGTGGAATGGCAATGTATAAAAACATTAGAGACTACGAACGCTCTGTAACATTCGGAAATTACGATTTACCCAAAACTTTTCCCGAAGATAGCCCATATCGTAAATATCAAGGAACTGCCTTTGGCGGAAAACTAAGAATACATCCTGTCGCCGCTATTCTCGGAAGAATACAATTGAAATATCTCGACGAGAAAAACGCCAAAGGCGTAGCCCAGATGAAGAAACTAAATGATGCAATAACCCAACTTCCAGGCTTATCCGCTCAATATGTAAGACCAGATGCTGAAAGGGTATATTACAGCCGTAATCTAATGATGATAGACGAAACTAAAGCAGGTGCTTCTCGCTCCGCAATAGTAAAAGCCTTAAAGGCAGAAGGCGTAGATGTAGTTGAATACGAATGGACGCTCCTACACACATACCCATTCTTCAGTGAATCGCAGTGGTGGGAATACATGCCAGTTCTACCCAAAGAAGGAACTCCAAAAGGATGCGCCGAGGCAAACAAAACTGTGATTTCTCTACCTTACTTTACCACTGAACAACCAGAACTGATTGAACAATACATTCATGCTTTTGAAAAAGTTTGGGCTCATATCGACGAATTAACATAGTCTACTTAAAATAAAACCAAAAACCATAATCCGTTTAAGTAGTCTAATTATGTAAAAAGGAGAACAGCGATGTCATCACAACAAATTGCCAACAACCCTCCAACCGTAGAAGTATATAATCCAAGAACAGGTGAATTGCTCTACTCATTCCAAGAAATCACTGAACAAGACGTAGAAAAAATGTATGAAACCGCTCAACAAGCCTTTGAAAAAATTAGCAACATGACCGTCAAAGAACGATTAGAAGAATTAGACAAAATAAAGCAATACTTAATAAAAAACCGCGAAGAAATTGCAAAATTCATTACCAAAGAAACTGGCAAATGCCTAACTGATGCACTAATTTTGGAACTCTTCCCTGCAGTAGACCAAATAGACTACTACCAGAAATACGCTGAAAAAATACTAAGAGACCAAAAAGTCCCCACCCCCTTACTCCTTATGGGTAAAAAATCGAAAATCGTATATGAGCCTCTCGGCGTAATACTCATAATATCCCCTTGGAATTACCCTTTTCATTTATCCTTCGTGCCTTTTGTATGTGCCTTCGTTGCAGGAAACTCCGCAATTATCAAACCATCAAGATTAACCCCACTTAGAGGACTATATGAAAAAATCATCGAAGAATCCGGTTTTATGAAAGGTGCTCTACAAATCGCTTATGCAAGTCGAAGAACGGCAAACTTACTCATAGAAAAAAGACCCGCAAAAATTCATTTCACCGGAAGCGTTGAAGTGGGTAAAACTATAATGAGACAGGCTTCACAATATCTAATTCCGGTTGAACTGGAACTTGGCGGTAAAGACCCCATGATAGTATTCGAAGATGTTAACCTTGAAAGAACCGTTAACGGTGCCATCTGGGGAAGTTTTACTAACTGTGGCCAAACTTGCACATCAGTAGAAAGAATATTCGTCCAAGAAACAATCTATGATGAGTTTGTAAAACTCATGGTAGAAAAAGTAAAGAAGCTTAGGACATTAGCCAATACCCCCAACCCAACTGATGAAGCAGAACTTGATGTAGGGTGTATGACTGCTGACTTCCAAATCGAAGAAATAGAATCACAAATCCAGGAAGCAAAAGAACGCGGATGCGAAATATTATGTGGTGGAGCAAGAGAAGGTAAAAGCCATGCCTTCCCGCCAACTATAGTTACCAAAGTAGGAAGAGACTACAAAATCCAATACCACGAAACATTTGGACCTGTAGTAACCATAACCCCATTTAAAACTGAAGAAGAAGCAATCAAAATGGCTAATGACTCTCCCTACGGATTATCCGCAAGCGTCTGGTCCCGAGATCTCAAAAGAGCCGAGAGAGTAGCAAGAAAAATAGTAACAGGAAATGTATCCATAAACAATGTCCTCGCAACTCAAGCAAACTCTGCCCTACCTTTCGGTGGTATCAAAGATAGTGGATTCGGAAGATACAGAGGTGCACAGGGTTTATATGCCTTTTCAAATATAAAAAGCATACTTATTGACCGTCAGTGGGGCAGATTGGAAGCCTACTGGTATCCGTATTCAAGAGAGAAATTTAATTTATTCTCCAATGTTTTCGAATCCGTTTTCAAAAGAGGTATTATGCCTTTGCTTAAGACTGCATGGATTGGTCTAAAACTTGAAATACACTCATGGAAACACAGACTATGATTGAAATAAACAACATAGAAGAATTTAATCAAATCATTCAAGACTCAGAGAACACTATAGTATTAATTTTCAAACACAGTACGCGCTGTCCTACCTCTGCTCACGCAAAAGCGGAATTAGAAAAATTTGTCACTAATTACCCACAGTATTCCTCAAAAACCTATATTGTAAAAGTAATTGAAAGTCGGGAACTATCTAACTACATAGCAGAAACTACGAATGTAGAACACCAATCCCCTCAATTGCTGATTATCAAAAATGGAAAAGTAGTTTCCCATATTTCTCACTTCAAAATTACATCTAAAAACTTAGAAGAACTTCTCCTC
>CAZZMK010000134.1:0-8629 GCA_964655185.1 uncultured Nitrospirales bacterium
AGACAATATGAGCAAAGAATAAGGAAAGGATTTGGTGTTTCTATACTTGCGCATTTACTTATTTTCGGACCTTTTCTTTTTTTCAAGTTCAGGAGTCCTGAGCCTATTCCAGTTGTGTTCCAAGTATCACTTGAAACACCGGCTCCTGAGGCTCCTGTTGAGCCTCCTAAACCCGAACCGCCTAAACCTGAACCACCCAAACCTGAACCGCCTAAGCCCGAACCACCAAAGGTAGAAAAGCCAAAACCCGAACCCCCTAAACCCGAACCTCCTAAGGAACTTCCCAAGAAGCCTGAGCCTCCGAAGGAGGAAAAACCTAAACCGGTAAAGAAGGAAGAGCCAAAACCGGCGAAGAAAGAGCCGCCTAAGAAGGAAGAAAAGCCTAAAGAAGAAAAGCCTAAACCTCCTGAACCTACTCCAAAACCTAAACCTCCTGATAAGAACCAGCAGTTAACACCTGCAACAGCAGTCCCCAAAGCAGAAATGACGACCCAACTTCCTCCGGAACTTGAATGGTGGGCAAGGATGGTTCAGAGAAAGATTGATTCGGTTTGGGTAATACCTGAAGGTATCAAAGTAGATGCGGAAAACAATGTTGCGGAGGTGTCTTTTTGGGTAAACAGAGAGGGGCAATTAATCGAACCACCCAAAATTACTAAAGAGGCAAGTGACCCTGAATTAGGAGAGTCGGGGGTTAGGGCTATCATGCTTGCTGCGCCTTTCCCGAAATTGCCCGATAACTATCCTAAGGATGAGCAATTAGTAGTGTACAGTTTTTCTTTGCAATAATCTTCGTCTTCTCGCCAAAGTTTATCAGGTGTTTAAGATTAGATATAATAAATCCGTAATAGGAGGAGTATATGTTATGTTAAAAAGAAAATATATTTGTTTTGGGGTCTCATTAATAGGAATAAGTTTGCTGTCTTTTCTTGCCAGTGCCCAAGATGCAATAAGGATAGGTTCTGTGAGGGGAATGGATGTCAGAATTATTGTAGCAGTACCACCGTTTTGTCCCGATACGCCAGATTTAACTTCTGTGGCTACAGAAATGTCGCAGGTACTTGCATATGACCTTGAATTTTCAGGGCTGTTTATATTATTGCCCCGTGAACAGTACCCAGCAGGATTTGTGGGTTTGGAAAGAGATGTAAACAATATAAACTTTGATGCTTGGCGTGCTACAAAAGCAGAATTTTTAGTTTATGGATATGTGAAGCGTGAGGGGAATCAATATGTTTGTCAATTTAGGTTGCTTGATTTAATTTCTAAAAGTCAGGTTGTGGGAAAAGAAGTTAGGGTAGAGATGTCTCATTTAAGGCTTGCTCCGCATAGGTTCTCGGAGGAAATTATTGGTTATGTAGATGGTATTCCCGGTGTAGGTACGAGTCAAATTTGTTTTAGTGGTATTGTCGGCGGTAAGAAAGAAATATTTATTGCAGATTACGATGGTGCAAACTTGAAACAAATCACTGAGCACGGTTCTATATCAATTAAGCCCAAATTTTCTCCAGATGGGACCAAGATAGCTTATTTGTCCTACAAAGATAGGTATTCTTTCCTATACATCTATGATAGGTTAACGGGGAAGGTTACTCCTTTATCTAAGGAAGTGGGACTTAATGCGTCTCCTGCTTGGTTTCCAGATGGACATAGATTAGCCATGACTTTAAGTAAAGACGCAAATATGGAAATTTATATAAAGGATATAGATGGGAAAAATCCTGTTCGTGTCACAAAAAATCAGTATGGTGATTCCTCGCCCACTATCTCACCTGATGGAACAAAGATTGCCTTTGTAAGTGATAGAGGCGGGAGTCCACAGATTTATGTGATGAATGTAGATGGTTCAGATGCGAGAAGACTTTCTTATCAAGGAGGAAATTCGTATGACCCAGTATGGTCCCCTGATGGAAAGATGATTGCTTATGTTGTGGAGCAAAAAGGGGAAGGCTTTGAAATTTATGTTATGGATGCGGATGGGTCAAATCCGAGAAGGCTTACTAATTCAAGCGGTAGCAATGAATCACCTACTTGGTCACCTGATTCAAGGCATATTATGTTTTGTTCTACTCGGAATGGTAGATGGGAATTGTGGACTGTTAATGTAAAAACTGGCGAAGAGAGGAAGGTACCCAATCTAACTATTGAATGTCAAGGCCCAAGTTGGGGTCCTCGTGCAAGTAAAGATGCAAAGTAATATAGAGGGAATTGAGGTGTCAGGTAAGAATGGAGAAAAACTTATAGTTCAAAATCGGAGAGCATATTTTGATTATGAAATACTTGAAAAATATGAGGCGGGAATTGAATTAAAGGGTACCGAAGTAAAGTCTCTGAGAACATCAGGAAGTATGTCTATAAAGGATGCTTATGTAGATTATGAGGATGGAGAACTCTTCCTTGTGAATGCGTATATTAGACCTTATGAGCAAGGAAATATAATGAACCACGATCCTGAGCGTAAAAGAAAATTACTGATGCATAAAAGAGAGATTTTGAGATTAGGTAAGAAAATGGAGGAAAAAGGTTTAACGGTAATACCACTAAGAGTGTACTTTAAAAGAGGAATTGTAAAAGTTGAGATTGCTTTATGTAAAGGTAAGAAATTAGTGGATAAGAGGGAAGAAATAAAGAAGAGAGAGACTCAACGAGAAATAGAAAAGTTAATGAAGAGGTTTAGATGATTGAGAGGGACTCTATATGAATGAGAAAATCTTGAAAAATGACGAATATAATCCATTAAATTGGACGCCTAAACGGTTTTGGGATACTTATGTAGGAAGTATTTCACCTTCAGCCTTCTTGAAGATTTCGGGAGTCTACAGTCCATATAGGTCAGTAGAGAAGCATTTGAAAAAATTATCTACTTTTTATGGGATAGTCAGAAGAGGAAATAGTTGGAAAGAAACATTTTTACATCCACTTCAGTTTACTTATGAGGAAGTTTACTGGGGTATTATTGCTTATCTGAAGGAAACAGAGGAAGAATGGAAAGAGGATTGGAGAGAATTCTGGCTGGCTAAGGAGGATGAGAATCCGATGGATATTGATTATTCTCATCAAGTAGAACCTTGAGATAATTAATTTTTTACAGGTGGGGTATGGGTTCACAAAGACATAGGGGTAGGCATCCGAAGGATGATGAGTTATTCTCGGTTGAGCAATACGAGAAGTTAAAACGTGCTGTTAAGGACCTTTCTTATTTATATTCGCGAAATTATTCTGAGAAAATCGCTATAAAAGTTGTAGGAGACCATTATCAACTTACAGACCGCCAAAGGTTGGCTATACAAAGGGCATCCTGTGGCGATGATTCATTAAGGCAAAGAAAGTTAAGTGAGGTTGAAAGCGATGAAGAATTACGGGGTGGGACTTTATTGTTAGACGGCTACAATTTGTTAATTACGGTAGAAAGTTTTTTATCTGGTGGAATTCTGATTCGCGGAAGAGATGGATGCGTAAGAGATATAGCGAGCATACACGGGACTTATCATAAAGTGGAGGAAACTGTTCCAGCGTTAAAATGGATTGGTTCAAATATCAGTCAGTATTATCCCGCTAAAGTGAAGTGGTTTTTGGATGCTCCAATATCAAATAGTAAGAGACTTGCAGGGTTGATGAGGGAAATTGCAAAGGAAAATAGTTGGAATTGGGAAATAGGAGTAGTTAACAATCCAGATACTATTCTTGTCTGTGAAGAGGGTGTCGTTATTTCCTCAGATAGTTGGGTATTGGATAGAGTGCATAAATGGTGGAACTTTGTATACAGATGTATAATGAAAGATAAAAAGAAGCCAATATTGTTAGATTTTTTTGAAGAAGAAACGAAATAGATTTACAAGTATGTTGTGAAAAAATCAACTATTCACATATGATTCTACTGCCGTTCTCAATGTTTTGAATATCCATGCTCTTTTTTCATCGTTTGTTTCGAGCAAAGTGATTCTGAAGCCTGGATAATTAGATTGGAATCCACTTAATGGTACTACTACTATGCCAGTTGCGCCCATTAGGTAATAAACAAATCTCTTGTCAGGTGGAGCATTTTCAGTTATTTGTTCGATATAACTTTTTACCTTTTCATTCTCGATTGGTAAAGTCTGATGGCTATTTAAGACGCCTTCTTTAAACATGATTGTGGCGTAGAAAGCGCCTCCAGGTCTATTTAGCACGACATATTTACAGCCTTTAAAGGCTTCCATTAATTCATCTGCTCTATTGCTAAACTTTAGAGCTCTTTCTTTCAAGTGGTTGGTATAGCGTGGGTCACCCATTACCTTGGGAATTACCATTTGGGGGAAAGTAGTAGAACAAACTTCAAGTCTTTTAGCTGCCAGGAGGCTATTGACATATTCATCAAAATTTTCATCTTTTTTTCTGTTCAAAACCTCTATCCATCCGCATCTTGCACCCGGCCATGGAAATTCTTTGCTTATGCCTCGCATTGCGATTCCAGGGACATCCTCAATCCACTGGCTTAAATGTATTTGTGGGTATCCCGGGAAGACAATGTGGCTATAGATTTCATCAGTAATGATAAAAAGGTCATACTCTCTCGCTATTTTCAAGATTTCTTCGAGAACACTTCTTGGATAAACTGCTCCTGTGGGATTGTCGGGAGATAAAAGTAAAATACCCGCTATAGAATCATTGTATTTTACCTTATTTCGGAGGTCGTATAGGTCTGGCATCCAGCCGTTGTAGGGGTCTAATTTATATGTTAGGTGATTGTAACCTGAATGTGCTGCTTCTGCTGAGGAGTGAGTACTATAAGCAGGGGAGGGACCTATCACCCTTGCCTCTCTTTTCAAGAATCCGTAAACTTTTGCTACCGCATCTCCTATACCGTTAAAGAAGATTATATCATCGGGGGTTATTTTTATCCCTCCACTTCTAGAGTTTACCATCTCAGCGAGGAAATCTCGTGTTTCGGGGACGCCTGCGGTATCACAATAGCCGTAAGACTTAGGGTCATCTATCGTTTTATGAATAATTTCCCTAATCCAATCAGGAATTTGTTCGCCTTTCTCTATTGGGTCACCAATATTTTCCCAGGTTATTTCTTGACCCAATTCTTTTACTTTGTTTGCAATGGCTACAATTTCTCTGATTTCGTAACTTAGATTTTTAGCACCTTCATGAACTATATTTCTACGCATATAACTAACCTTGGGACTTTTTCATATAGGTGTGGTAAATAATCACAAAAGAAAAGATATAAAAGTTTACTACTTTAAGGGCGATTTTTTCAAAAAGTTAATTTTGTGAGAGTAAGGATTAGGATAGTATGTTATTTGACCGCAACTTTAGAAGATTTTATGCGGTTAAATGGCTTATTTCCCCCAAGTGCCAATATGTTAGGTTGAAAATTGCAAGAAATGTTTTGGGGTTTTGTAATGGTGAACTCATCTTTGATATTACCATCGATATCGTATGCACGGTAGGTAAGTTTATTATTAGGTTTATTTTCTATGGTAATTATTTGATATGTAGGTATTTTAGAGAACGCAGTTGCAATTATAGGAGTAGGTTCCTGCTGGTCATAGGCTTTTGTTCCGGAAAATGCTATCACATAAATAGTGCCATCGTTGGGTTCTGAAACTACTTCACCGTTTTTGAGTGGATGGGTCCGCCAATATGAGTGGTCATGTCCTTGAAAGACTATGTCCACATGATATTTATCTATTATTGGTAGCCAGGCGTCTCTTATATGTTTGTTATCTCTTCTCGGAGCAGAACTATATATTGGCTGATGGAACATAAGGAACTTCCAAACACTTGTACTATTTTTTAATTGTTCTTCGAGCCAATCTATTTGAGCGGTAGGGTTGAGGTTGGCGTTGAGAATTATGAATTTACTCGTTGAATATTCAAAGAAGTAGCAAAATTCTGGGGTAATAGTTGAAGGACCGTTTTCGGGTAGAACAAAGTAGTCAAGATACATTTGGGGTAACATATTTGTGGAGGATTTGTATTCGTGATTACCTATGGTTGGTACTAACGGATACTGTGCAAAGATATTATCGGCATTATAGAAAAAGTCGTCCCAATCATCCCTTTCACAGCCTCGGTTTACAATGTCTCCTGCTATCATAATAAAAGCACAATCATCGCACTTTTTAATGGCTTCTTTAAGTAGTCTTCCCCATTGGTCAAAGCCATTTTGGGCATCCCCAAGGTATATGAAAGAGAAATTTTGGGGTTCATTTGGAGCAGTTTTAAATTTAAACCAATTACTCCACAGGTCATTCTCAGGAGAACCTACTCTGTATTCATAAGATGTGGCCGGTTTTAGATTATTTAGAGTAGCCTGCCATCTTAGTATTTCGGGATTATTTATTAGGTATGGGTCTATTATGAGTTTAGCACTTGCCTGTGTTGTGTAGACCTGTTTTGTATTTGCTTCTCTCCATTCTACTATAGAGTGAGAAATATCTGTTGACGTGCTCCAAGATATGTTCATTGAAGTTGTCGGGGAGTGCGTAAAGTTGAGTACTATTTGGGAGGGCGCTTGAGTAACTGGATATTTAGTTTCTCGTGGAGGAGGGGTCTTGGTAGGAGTATCAGCATAAAGTAGTTGATGAAGAGGTGAGATTATAAAAGTGATTAGTAGGATTGTAAATATTGAAAAACTTGTTTGGAAAAGGTGCTTCTTAAGCATTAGAACAATCCTTCTGGGGTGGGTTTATGAGGTTTATTACGAAAAACACATAGAAATAGACAAATTATTTTTTTGATGGGTTTCATTTTAATGTAGTTGAAAAGCCTATTTAAAAGGGGTGCGCACGGGCTATCTATCGGAACAGGCTAAGGAGGGGAAGATAGTGCCCGTGCGCTGGGGAGGGTACTGTGCAGGGTAGTGAGGGCTGTGTGTGGTTGTACCTGTGGTCTGGGTTGGGAGGAAGGCCATGAGCGGGTTAGGAAAAAAACTTTCCTCACTTCCTACACAAAACTTATTCAATTTTTAGAAAACATCTATTTCAAACTCTGTGTTATTATCTATACTTTAAACGACAATTTAGTTTCAATTGTTTACTTTTTATTAACCTACCAGCTTTCTTTTACACTTTTTGTTAAATATTATAGCACAAAAAAAGCGGAAAATCAAATTAATTAAAAATTCTTTCCATATCAATTATAACAATGATTCTTGTGCTATTTCTTGCATTTCTTAAATATTTTTTTGTTTTTATAAACTTAGAATTTAATGTATAATCAATTTAGAGTAGTTTAAGGAGATGTTATATGGTAGATATTCTCAGTCAGGAGGAAATAGACCTACTTTTAGGTTCTGTGAGTACAGGAGAATTAAAAGAGGCTCTTGAGGGAAAGAAAGAAGAGGAGAAAGGAGTTAAAGTTTCGGTATATGATTTTAGGCGGCCCGAGAGGATATCTAAAGAACAGTTAAAGGGCCTTCAGAGTATCTTTGAGGCTTTTGCTCGAGAACTTACTATTGTACTTCCCCCTTATTTTAGAACAGTAGTTCGGGTAGACCTTATATCTATAGACCAGATAACTTATGATGAATTTATTCTTGCAATATCAAGACCTACATGCCTTGTCGTAATAAATCTTGCTCCTCTTGAAGGGGCAGGTGTTTTAGAACTTAGTCCTTCTGCAGTTTTTCCTATGATAGATAGATTATTAGGAGGTAAGGGGAAAACGATATCAGAGTATAGAGAATTAACTGAAATTGAGGAAAGAATTGTTACTCGTGTAGTTGATATGATGCTTAGTAGCCTTAAGAGAGCGTGGGAGCAAATCATAGAACTCAATGCAAAAGTTGATACGATTGAAAGTGACCCGCTTATTGTACAAATAGTGGCTGGTAGCGAAATGGTAATACTTGTTAGTTACGAGATACATCTTGGAGAGAACAAAGGAACAATGAATTTTTGTATTCCTTTTATGACCTTAACTCCACTTCTCGACCAGATTTCCAGGATGTCTCATTATGCGCATAGGGTAAGTCCAGATATTGCTATAAAGACTAAAGTGGCTATCCTAAAATTACTTTTGAATGCACCGATGCGGATGGATGTTATATTAGGTAGGACTAAAGTTAGAGTAAATGAGATAATGAATATGGAAAAGGGTGATGTATTAGTCTTGAATCAGCGGGTTGACGAGCCTGTAATTGTAGAGATTGAGGGACATCCTAAACTAAAGAGTTTTTTAGGTAGAAGAGGTGAGGAGATAGCAATAAGGGTTAGTAAGATAATTAGGGAAGAAAAAACCCCAGAAAAATATTTGTAAAGGAGGAATTATGAAAAACTCTGAACAAATAAAAGGATTAGTTTCCATTATTGTTGAGGGCTTGAACGAAGTTATTTCATCTTTGGGGGGAGAGAAGATAGAGAGTTTTGAAATAGCAAGTTTTAATGTTGCTAGCAAAGAAGACTTGCCAAAGTATCTCGATGGAGATTTAGTGTATTTTTGGGGAAAAGTAGAAAAGGGTCAGGGGGGAATAGGATTAGGGTTCAGCGAAGATATAGTAATTTCTATGCTAAAACTGGTTGGGAATAAAGTAGAAACTATAACTGAAGAAGTGAAAAGTGTTCTAATGGAGTTGGGTGATGCAATTTTGGGTGGAGTTTTAGGGAAAATTAGTAGTAGTGCAGGGAAAGGTGTG
>CAZZMK010000135.1:0-23362 GCA_964655185.1 uncultured Nitrospirales bacterium
AATTGATATATACTTAAATATGTTTTTTGATAGGAGTGTGTGTGTAAAGAAAATTTATAAAGAAGATATAAGATTGAATTGAAAACATTCTACATATAGGAGAGGTGCAGTGAATAGGCACACATTGTTGAGGCTCACTACAGCATTATCCGTGTTAGTTTTGGTATCTGCTTTGTTAATAGGAAATGTGAGAGGTTCATTAGGTATATCAAAGGAAAGTGTAAAGGGAAATATTGCAAGTATAGCCCTTAATAATAAGACGACAGATAGAGTTCAAGTTGCTTCTAATGTAGATAATACTGCTCTCCTAAGTATGCTTCCTAATTTTGTATCGGGGCAGAGTAAAGGCTTGGTCTTTCCGAGTTGCGACCAGATAGATTTGAGTTTTAGATGTAATCCGACAGATGGGCCATCTCCTCTTACTGTGGGTTTTCAACTCATCTATCAATTAGTTAACCCTCCATATGATGAGAATGACTTACCTAATATAGTGAATATAACCTGGTATATCAGCACTAATAATGGTGGGACACCGGGTTCACAGGGATTTAGATGGGAGTATCAGGTAGAACAGAGTTACAATCCTTTAATTTCCCCGGAAAATCAGATATTATATCTTGGTGGGCAGGGTAGTGAATATTTTCAACAGGCTGGAAGGTACACGATAGGTATGCGTGTAAGGATTGCTGACCCTAACGACCCACAGGGGAATTATATATATTGTCCTCCACTAAATCAAGACCCGGTATACAGAGCAGATTATATTATAGTTAGAAGTGAGCAATTACAGTCTGCATCGTTCGATGCTAAAGACCTTATAGTTGATGGTCAAGGTTTAGTTCCACTTAATGACTGGGTACCCCTTTTTAGATTTACTATGAAGTATACTCCTGACCAGCCTGCTCCGAGAACTTTAACTCAACTTTACTATCGTTTGACGGGTAATCTTGACCCTGAAGATATACTTGAATTTGGTTTGTTTGTAGACTCCGGGCCCGAAAGTAAACCGGACGATGAATTCAACCTCACTTATGATGGGAAACTTGTATATGTACCTGGGACATCAAATGCGTTTAGAATTGAGCCTGGGGAACCTATGCTTACCTGGGACAGGTATGGTTATCCTTATGATATGCCAAATTCGTTAGGGGAGTTTTCTGAGGATTTGGTATATAACCTAAATTTTACTATGAATCCCCATAGTTCGGAATATGACCCTGCCGACCCCTTTGAAGCAGTTCCTCCGAGGAATGCCCCTCCAACGGAATTGTTCCCATTTGTAAAGATTAAAGAAGATGGGACTATAGACCAGGAAGATGGGTATATTAAGAAACAGTGGGTAACTACAGGTCCTGACCCGTGGTATAACTATATAGTTGCTGTTAGGGTCAGTTACAAGTGGAATAATAGTAATAGTATGGGGGTAAATCTTTTGTTGGCGCGGATGCAACCCTATACAGGTCCTCTAATGTCGGATATCCTGGCGGAGTTAGCGTCGAGTCCAGATAAGCGGTTTCCTTACTGGCGTTATGGAGTGGGTGGTTTCCCAGTGCAAAGTGGAGGTCAACCTGTAGATTCATATAGTCCTAATTTTTATCAGGGGGATATAATGGCACAAGGAACTTCTTATACTGCTCACTTTAATGTTTATGATTTAACAGGTGATACAATATTTGGGTATAGACCGGGGATGGACAGAAACCTTTCTTCTTGGCCCTTCTTTATGTATACGCCAGTGGCAGAACATTCAAGGCCAAGATGGGACTTGGGAAATACTGTGATTGAAGCGGTGACGGGTGAAATAATGGATTTAAGATATGTTTGGCCTGTAGATACGTGGATACCGGTGTTAGGATTAAACGCTCACGGTGACCCAAATGCTCAACCAAGTGAAATCAACTTAATACTGACTGACATTGGTGGGGACCCATACGGACCTCCTGGGAATGGTGGGTTTAATCCTAACTTTGCTCTTGAAGTGGTTACTACTGAATCTCACGGAGTAGCAGATACAGCTGTACAGAGTGATTATTCGTTCAACGGAGTATGGTTGTATCACGATACCAATGGTAATGGAATGTTTGATGCTCCTCAACCACTTGATAGTTCAGGGAGCACTTATGGAGTTTCTTTTTCAGGCCGTGATTACCCGATGATACCTGATAAATATGACCAAAGTGGTCAGGTTAACTATACTATTTCGTGGGAGTATGAGCCATTTCCGCCGGGGGGCGGTGACCCATGGTGGAAGATAAGGTTTAAATTGAGGGGCGGTAGGAGAAGAAATACTGGGGATACTCCAACAGGATATTTGGAGCCAGTTCCTGATTATTATCCATCGGGTACTCCAACCACTGCCAATGAGATGCCTGATTATTTTATTGTCCTGAGGACTAATAGTGGTAGAAAAGACCTTTCGGGGAGAACCACGGGACCAGGGGCGATATTTGGTGGCGACTTTCGTGCATTTATAGAGCCGAGGCGGTGGAATCCTCGAGATGGGGGACACTGGGACGGTGGTATATGGTTTTCGAATATGAATGTGGATAGGAAAAAGAAGTATATACAGGATACTGAATGGATAGACCCCAGATATCCTGTCGGGACAACATCTGACCTGACACGGCGGATTAATAGACCTTGGTGGCACGAAAGAGAACATACTCAAGATAATGTTAAGCCTCAGCGAATAGGTTTAGAAATTCACGACCTTGTGCTAACTTATAGTACTGATAATACTTTTGGGAGAGAATCATATATACACCCTACTCAGCCGGTTCCTATTTCTAACCATATCGTTGATATAGTTAACTATGCATTTTATGATTTGAGAGGGGTTAGAGGAGTTACCAACTTAAGTTTGTGGACAGACCCACCGTTATCTTTAGGAATGGGTATTGATGTATTCGGAATATTTAACCAGAGATTTTTATTGGGATTAGCACCTCCTATTGATTTAATATTAGACCCTACTCAGAATCCTTTATTTGATTATCCTGAAAGGCAGTTATTTAATCCCGGTTTTTTGCCTGATTATTCTGAGGCGGTATATTGGACGGGATATAGTATTCCTAATCTTGATGAGTTGACTTCGTATCAATTTGCTTTTGAGACGGTACCTTTTGAACCGACATTTGATGACCCATTAATTGTTAGGTCGTTAGAGCCGAGAAGTTCTGCATATCCGAAGCCTTTTATTCAACCTACTTTACCGGATTATGCTACCTGGCCTATGAGACTGAATCTTGTTAATTTTGGTTCGAGGTGTATAGTTTATGCTGATGAAGCAAGCCTCGCTGATAATGTTGAATACTACCATTTTGACCCGAACGAGGACCCAAATATAATTGAGACATGGCAAGAAGCCTGGTCGACTTATGCAAATGATATTTATTATGTTGAACTTCTGGATGGTAACTTTACTGGAATAGACCTGTCTGGGTGGTGGTTTGTAGATAATAATGGAGGCAGGTTTTATATCAGGCGGAATAATGGTAATATCCTTGAGTTAGAGAATGGGCATTCTGCTTATGTGGCTCCTTACATGGTTAGTGGCGATAAATTAGAAGTGTCTCAGTATCCTTATGGTGTGCGTGGAGGTAGGTCTAATGCAGTAGAGAGGGGACCCTGGTTAGTAACGCAGAATGCAATGGTGCGCAATAGATATCCTCAAATGGCGGATTGGCCATTGGGATGGGGTGTGAATACAGCAATACCCGGTTCTAATGGTGAATCGAGAGCGGCGAGGATATTGAGACAAAAGGTGGAGTATAAGTCTCAGCCAGTAGCGATGTTGGGGTTAAATCTTAGTGGTGCTGATGACCCTGTAGTAAATGCGTCTGGACCTGTTACCTTAAATAGTATAACTGTGGCTTTTTGGGGACCTGAGTTTGACCCGTCCGACCTGACACCCCTTGATAGTACAGGAGGGACGTTGCCTTCCTCAGGAGTTTTACTTTATGAAGATACAAATAATGATGGTGTGTTTACCGGACCAATTTTCTTCGATACCTCACCTGTACCGGTTTTTATAGATAGGATAGTCCCATTAGTTCCTGGTTCATTGGAATGGAGTATTGCACCTGAGCCAGTGGATTTGGATGGAGATAATATCCCTGACGATTTAAGTGGTGATGGAATAGTAACAGATGGTAATGTAGATTTATCTAATCCTGATAGACCTACTTTATCCGCTGACCAGAGACGGAGGTGGGATGGATTAAATGACCTTGCGTGGGTTTTAAAACTGGTGCCCGCAACGCCATGGGTTGTGCCTCAATCGGATGTTAGGAGTGGTGGAGCGTTACCCCCCTCTGCTAAAAGTTTGACAAGTGAAGGTGGTACCGGTGAAGTACTGCCGGTGCCTGAAGAGATGGTAAAAGAATACAAAGGTTCAGAGAAAGTAACTGCTTCAGCAAAAGAATCTTTGTTGATAGACCTAAACATACCTGAGGGGTATCAAGATGAGAATGGTTATTATTTGCGAGTTGTAAACAATCAGAAAGCATTAACTCCTGGCGGACATAAGGGAGATGATTTATTTGTAGTAATAAGGACTTCAGATACTGTAAGTGCGTTTGAAGAGTTTAGGTGCTTTGTGCCTGCAAGGTTGCCTGACAGGACTCCAACTTCGGCCCAATTTGCAGGTGTAGTTTTATCCCACGGTGGGTTAACGTCAAGAGGGGCTGCGTTTAAGACAAATCCTGAGGAAGGGGGATTACAAGATTTCTACGGGCACGATATGTTGCAAGTTAGTGTGCCTGCGAGAGTGGTAGATTTAACAGATTCGCTATTACCTCCTTCTACAAGTGGGATTACTACGCCTATTATAGTTCCTGGTGGACAGCCGATTGCTATACTTGGTATAGATGCATCGACGAATAGGGTCAGTAATTTAATAGCATATGGTAATGGCACAGGTGCTACCTCGAGTGAAAGGGCATTTACACCTGAGACTACGGATATAATTATTCCCGATACAAATAATGCAGATTATTTTGTCAATGGCAGGTGGAGTAATAAAGTAATTGGGTTGTGGTTGGTGGCGTATGGCAATGTGCAGAGGGATGTTGATAA
This sequence comes from uncultured Nitrospirales bacterium, assembly GCA_964655185.1. Lineage (GTDB taxonomy): Bacteria > Hydrogenedentota > Hydrogenedentia > Hydrogenedentales > Hydrogenedentaceae > Hydrogenedens. The sequence continues at coordinate 5,077 of CAZZMK010000135.1, forward strand.
GAGAATAGAGGCTTTTGAAATTACAGGGGTTAATGGTAGGACTTTAAATCTGAGGGCGGGTACACCTAAGAATGGTAGTCCGTGGTATATTGTTAAAGACCCAACGTTCTTGGAACAGGTTATAGTTGAGTTTTATAATGCAAATACTGATAATATAAGGAGTTTTGACCCATATAATGACCTATTGCCTCTGAATGAGGAAGACCCTGCAAATGGGAAGGTGAGTGGGGTATCTATATGGCGCGATAATGATTGGGACCCGAGAAATACTAATGGTGTGTTTGACCCGCCTATAATTAGAGACGATGGGAGTATCGACTATATTGATTTACCGTTGAGACTTGATGCAGTTCCAGTTTGGTATTCGCGCCCCGGTGACCCAAGGTATCAGGTTAGATTTGTATTTTCATCTCCTGGTACTGATAATAGTATAGGAAGAGATTCTTCGCAAGGTGGAACTCCATATACTTCTCAGCCGAGAAACAGACAGCCAATACCTGTTTGTTTTGGTGATTGCCCGAGTGAGAATGCTTACGGACCTGATTTCTTTATAGTGATAAGGACATCTCAATCTATAAGTCCTGGGGATGCTTTCCAAGCGGCGATTGTTTCGTTTGGACCTGATACACCTACAGAGCCGGACCCGGATAATTTTGTAAGAGTTTACCCTGCTACCGGAGATTTGATAGATGGACTATTCTCGCTATATACAGAATTTCCATGGGGCAGTAGGGCATTAGGGTTTATAACCTTCTTCAAAGACCCACCTATATATAGATATTGGGCTTATGATGATAGGTTAAGGAAATGGGTTGCAAAGGCAGAGCCTGATGTTAGTCAAGAGAAAGAAGATAGATTGGGATTAAGATGGATTAGGACTAACCCTGTTGCGTCAGGTAGGACAAAGACCATAGTAGCGTTACAGGTACCTTCCGTTGATTTCACGTCTGATAGGCAAAGGCAAGTTCCTGGTGGCCAAATTAAGTTTACACTTGTTCCTGGTCAAGGTATATCAGTGAATAGTGTTTTGTGGAATTTCGGCGATGGTACTACATCGAGCGAGAGAAATCCTACTCATACTTATTCGTCTCCTGGGAAATATACGGTTAGTGTAGAAATAACAGATGTTAATGGATTAAATGCTTCTAAAATAAAGAGGGATTACATTGAGATTCTGAATGCTCCATTTGTCGCTTTCACCGCAAATCCTACATCTGGCTATATGACTCCCGATAATTTGGGAGAAAAAGAGCCTGGTTTAGATGTTCAGTTTTGGGACCAGTCTGTAGGAACTGACATATGGAAACCAGTAGCGTGGTCGTGGACGTTTGGAGATAATATGCCTGCACCGGAGTCTACTTTGCAGAATCCTGTTCATAGATATACGAAAGAGGGATTTTACACAGTAACTTTAGAAGTTACATTCAGGAATGTAAACACAAATGAGACGATGAAACTTTGCCACCAGATACCAAATTATATTACGGTTGGTCCTTGTATAGGTTGTCCGACTACGGAGGGAGAAGGAACAGGTGAAGGTGCTCAGGAAGGTGAGACTCAAGAAGAAGCAAGTGCTAAATTTTCCGCTCAAATTATAATAAAAGATAAGGAAGGTTTGCTTCCTTTAACGGATTGGGTACCTTTATTTAACTTTGTGATGGGGTATGATTCTGAAAATCCTGCTCCTCGTGTTTTAAAGAGTCTTATTTATCGCATTAGGGCGGATAAGCGGGAGGCGGAAGAACTTGGATATGGGAATCAAAGTGGCCCTGCCATTACCGATTTATTGGAGTTTGCCTTATTCAGAGAAAATTATTCCGAGGCGAATGAAGAAAATAACTATCAGTTAGATTCTGGTGACGAACTACTTTTCAAGTGGAATGCTGATGGATTACCTCTTGGGCAGATATTGACTAATAATCCGTCCTCTCCGGAAGGGATTACATATAAATTGAATTTTATCGGTAGTGGTACCCCTGCTCAACCTGAGTATCTAGTTGTTGCAGGTCCTGCACAAGATGAAGGCTTTGAGGGGATATCGTATATTGTGGCTGTCAGAACTTCTGCAACCTGGAGAAGTCAACTGACGCTTGCTTGTGATGTGCTTGGTGCGGAGATGGTGAAACTCAATGGGGTATTCCCAAGAAATGCAGATGGTGACCCAATAGATGAGTATGACCCCAACTTCTATGATAAAGATGACCCAGGTAAGTTAATATCTGATGTTGGTTATTCCTCCAGTTTTGCAGTATGGGATTTGAATGGAATTATTTCACCCGAGGATTGGAATTATGTTGGATTCGATGCGTGGAATTATCCAACGATGCTGTATACACCACTTGCTGAGCATACGAGACCTAATTGGGCAAGATTAGACCAATTATTGTATATGTACGCTGGTGAACTTCTTTCATTCCGCAGATTGGTAACAATGGACACCTGGAGACCTGTGGTAGGTATTAATGTGCACTCGACCAAATCTGTTCATGCAGATGCTTATGATCCTCTTATAAGTGGTAATAGAATTATTGCTACGAAGCAAGAAAGACCTCAATTGAGGGAGGTAAATATAGTAGTTACTGATATAGGTGCGGACCCGTATGGTCCACCTGGAAATGGAGGTTTTGACCCTCGAGAGGCACTTGACAAGGTATCTACCCAGATAAATGGTTATCTTATAGATTCTGACCAGGTAGTGCTCCAAGATATAGTGTTTAATGGTATTTGGGTGTGGGATGACACTAATAATAATGGTAAATTTGACCCACCCACACCTCTTCCTAATGGTCAGGGAGTTCAGTTGAATGGAGACTACCCACTATTACCTGAGAGTATACTAGGCATCAATTTATCTGAGGGATTTGTTCTTCCTACTGGGCGGATTATTGAGTGGGAGTATATACCGTTCCCGCCTGGCGGGGGAGACCCGTGGTGGAAGATTAACCTGAGGTTTTTCGGAGGCAGAAGAAGGGACCTCGATCTCTCCAATGAAGATGATTTTGAGGGCTTTGTTGAGCCCGTCCCTGACAATTTTGTAGGTAAACCTACAGGGAGTGAATACTCGATGGATTATTTTGTTGTAATTAGGACAGACAGTGGTTTTAAGGATGTTTCTCAGACAGTTCCTGATGGTGTAGGAGTGCAAATGGGTGCTGACTTTAGAGTGTTCATAGAACCGAGAAGAGTAGATGTTAATGGAAATACCACAGGTGGAATTTATGTCGATTCTCAAATACCTCCATTAGGCGGAGTTTATGAACAAGGACCTCCTTGGCAGTCTGACCCAAGATGGGGTTCTGAAGAGCCTTGGTGGCCCCAGAGAACTGTGAATGAAAAGTCGACAAAGCCGATGAAAGTAGGTGTCGATGTTCACGATTTAGTACTTGTGTATACTTCTGATTCACCTTATAAATGGGAGTCTGACATATTCTTTGGTGCAGGTTCTGTGAATCTTGCTAATTGTTTAGGATATTCTTCAGGCATAGTGGACTATCCGAAAGATTTCGATAAGTGGATGGACCCTGATGGTAAGATTAGAAGTAAGTTTTTGAATAGACATTCAGTAGGTGTAACGAGATGGAGAGAATTTGGTGCTTTTGTATATTCGTTTACCGATACCGCAAGTGTAACTGCTGCTTACGATTATACTCATTCAAGAGGGCAGTATGCTTATGAAACAGTTCCGTTTGACCATGTTTCTATACTGGGTCCAGATACTCGCTCTTCGGCGTATCCGAACCCGTTAGACCAACCTACGCTTCCTGATTATACTACTTGGTCAAGAAACTTGATGCCAGGTGAATACCCGCGGGCAAGCCAATGGGCGCCAGAATTTAATAGAGCGAGACTTCTTACCCAGAAGACAGATATAAATTCTGAACACACCGCTCTCCTTGGGATTAACCTTGTAGGTTCTGGTGACCCGGTTGTTAATGGAGATTTTCAAGAACAGCCTTCAGTAGCAAAGATAGTGGTAGCATTCTGGGGTCCTGATTTCCACCCAGATATATTGATGCCTTTGGACCCGAATGGTACAAAGTATGATTCAGGTGTTCTGTTGTGGGAAGATGCGGATAAAAACGGGATATTCTTTGAACCGACTTTGTTATCTACTTATTGGGATTTACCTTTGCCTTCTTTGGGTGATGCAGTAGTTCCGTTAAATGGGTTAAGTTGGAGAAGTGCTCCTGAACCTATCGATATTGATGGGGATGGAATGCCAGACGATATGGATGGTAATGGCTTGGTGGACCAAAGAGATTATGCCTGGGTGTTAGAACTGTATCCCAAGCAAAGATGGACATTGCCTACGGATGATTTCTTACCTCTAATGCTTGGAATAGGTGAATTCCCGATTGAGTGTGGAAATATTGACTTTTCAGATGTTGTGTTTGATAAATCAATGGGAAATAAAGAAGATACAAGTTATAATGGGGTTGTAAGAAATGCTTCTCAAGGTGGGATAGCAAAGCAAGTTGTGATTGAGCAGTCAGAGGATAATAATCCTGGGGATGACCTATTCATTACTGTTAGGCTGAGTGATAAAGCAAAGAGATTTCAGTCTTTCCGTGCAGTGATACCTGCTACATTGCCTGGTCGCCCTGACCAAGAAAGGAAGGCAGGTGTCCAATTCTATCCACAGGTTAACACCAGTGCCTCGGCATACATTAAATCGAGTCCTGAAGAGGACCCTGTGCAAGATTTCTATGGGCATGATATGTTGGAGGTGAATATGCCAGTTCAGATATATGATTTCACAAATCAACAGCAAACTATAGTACCTGGAGGTTCTCCTGTAGTAGTTATGGGGTTTGATATATCTACGAATAGGCCCGAGGATAGCATTTATTCGGGTTCGAATGGGGTAGGTTCAGATAAAACATTTACAATACCCAATGCTTCATTCCAACCAAATTCTCTCGTAGGTGACTTCTTAATAGATTCAGGCTTCGAAGCATATGAAATTGTAGGCAATAGTGAGACACAGTTATTCTTGCTGAGTGGAACTCCGAGAAGTGGTCCGTGGCGAATTGAAAGGAACCCCACATTCCTTGAGGAGGTTTTGATTGAACTATATAATGAAGGAACGTCTTCCGATTTCAATCCGTTGTATGACTTACTCCCGCTTAACTTAGACCAGGAAATCAGCGGAGTCGCTTTGTACAGAGACAACGACTTTGACCCAAGAAATAGAAATGGCGTATTCGATCCGGGAATTGATTTGCCAATTCAATTAGATGTAGCACCTTTCTATGTTGGTGTTACAGGGGAGGCTACTAAAGTTAAATTTGTATTCTCTATGCCTGGAACTGACAATGTTCCATATCCGAGAGACCAACAGCCCAGACATATACAATGGGTGCCAACTTCCTTTGGAGATTCTAATAGTTCTCCATTCTATGGACCTGACTTCTTCGTCGTCTTGCGGGCATCTGATAAGATGAAACCGGGAACTAACTTTAGAATAGGTATGGTGAACTGGGGACCCAATACACCTACTGAGCCTGACCCGGATACTTGGGCGAGGCTTTCTGGCGAACAGAGAAATGATTTTACTAAGTTCCGTGAATTTCCGTGGGCTACTCGCGGATTAGGGTTTATTACCTACTTCAAGGAGCCTCCTGTGAGATACTATATGGATGGGAAGAAGGCGGGAATGAAGGTTGATAATTCAGGTGTGAAATGGATTCGTTCTCATTGCACTAAGAAGAGAAGAACAGGAGTACTAACGGCCATAAGTAGACCTATATCACCTACAACTCTAATAATTGAACGAACATCCATATCTACGCTTCCTGCTCAGACATTGCCTGGACAAGAAGTAAGTTTTGTAATTTATGGTAAGAATTTCGGTACAAATCCTCTGGTAAAGGTATCTGGTTATCAAGTGCGAGTTATTAAGGCAGAAGATACCGCTATATCTGTTGCAGTGTCCACTATGCCGGGTGTGATACCAACCGAACCAATAGTGTTGTTAGTAAGAAACACAGCAACAGGGGAGGAAGCCACAAGAACTGACTTGTTGAAATTAAGTTCATCACCTTTGGGTAAAGTGCCTGTAATAAATAAGGTTGAACCACAAAAGGCGTCAAGTAAAGAATTCCCTGTAAATGTGATAGGAAGTAATTTCTCACCATTAGGTAAAGTTCAGGTTATTTTCGGCTCGACGATAATGCCTGTGCTTGCTGTTTCGTCTGATGGTACATCAATATCAGTAGGATTCCCGCAAGGTGGTATTCCGAGCGTAGGGGTTATTGATGTTACTGTGAAGAACCTGGACCAGGGTACAGAACATACGCTTGTGGGTGGGTTCGAATATGTTAATGATGCTCAAAGACCGAGTAAGAAATTCTTGTTCGGATGTGGCAGTGGTAAAGTAGGAAAGGATAGGACTAGTAACATCGGTGATATCAGCATATTGCTGTTAGTTCTAGGCTTGTTGATTATTCGTGATAAGTTTAGGCGGATTATGTCATATAAATGTACTCCAAAGAAGGAGTTGGACAGTGAAAATAAATGATAGTAAAAAGACAGTTTATGGTGTTTTCCTCTTATTTCTATTAATGTTTTCTTTCCAGAGCTTTGCCTTTTTCCCATCAGGTGGGTTTGATGAATTTAATGTACTAAGGTTGGCACGTTGGCCATTCTATGAGTTAGACACAAATAACGATGGTAAAATCACGGTAGGTGAAGGAGTCGGAGTTTATATTGAAGAGGGCAAGAGAGGCTTCAAGCCTGAAGAAATAGAAGATATAATATCTGCTATAGAAGTATGGAATAGTGTTCCTACATCTTATGCATCTGTGAGAATTGCGGGTTATTATCAGGACCCATTGTCATTGACTATTCCGGATGCTTTGCCTACCATATCTATGTACGTTACCGAAGCAGATGTAACCGATGAAACAATAGAGGCTGACCCGGAAACAGTAGATGTAGGAGGGGGAATACTAGCGGTTACAATTACTCTATTTACTGTAACAGATACACTATATGAAGTTAATGGGCAGATATATCCATTATCTGCAGGGATGATTATAGATAGGGATATAGTTGTTTCTGCTACTGCTCACCGAACAGGAGTGGAAGGTATTAAGGCAGATTTAAAGAGTACTCTGGTTCATGAGTTGGGTCATTTTCTTGGTTTAGACCATACACCTTTGAATAATTTGCGAGCGGTGTATTTGACACCAACGGATGAACTTCCTGCTTATCTTGTTGAAAATGAAGTGGTATGGATGACTCTTCCTAATGGAGAGGCAAAGTATGTTGGTGCTACACCTACAATGTTCCCAATATACTTTGAGGTGGAACTTCCAAATGGTACGAGAGAAGATGGGGGTAAAGACCTTGCTCCGGATGATATATCGGGGATTTCATGGTTGTATCCGAGAGGGGCACAAGAGAATTTCTTTGATATTAGACACGAGGCAAGAAGTAGAACAAGGAGAGGTTCAGGTATACCTTCTATACCATTACCCGGGGGGCATGTGGTAGCCTGGGCAGATGTTGATAACAATGGATACACTACGCGTGTCCCTCTGTTTAGCACTTTGGTCGGATTGTATGAGCCATTGATAAACAAACAACTCCAGGGTAAATTTAATTTGATTGGTTTGTGGAAAACTATGGAAGTACCCGGAAAACAAGGTGAAATATTTACTCCTACATATACACTTACACTCTCCCCTATGAATGGAACTGGGTTAGATAGACAGGCTCCGCCGGGCATGTCTCCTTCTTATGTGGATAGCATTCAGGGACCTAATAGTTATTCTGTGACAACGCGTAGCGATTCTGATTATCAGGTTTCGTTTATGTCGGAGGTATTCCATGAGGTCGAGAATATCATAGATGTGTCCAAAAAGGATGCGGGGACGCCTTTAGTGTGGAATTTTGCAATGAATACTGTTGTAAGTGCAGTGTCGGGTAGAACTATACCGCAGATGCGTCCCTATTTGAAGCCTATGTTTGGTGACCCGAATGATGTATGTCCACTTAACATTATTGAAGTGAATACAGGAACGGGTGGAGGAACCACTACCACGCCAACAACACCAACGACCCCAACTATACCTACTGGTGGTAGTATTTCATTTACAAATGATTTAAGGTCTTTCAGGGATACTTTCTTGATGAATTCGGACCTCGGACTTGTTTTAGTAGATATGTATTATACAATTGCCCCTATATTAGCCCGAGCAATGTTAAAAGATGAATTTGTTATGAAGATCGCGATAGGTGTTGTGTTAATGATTTTAAATTCGAAATGGCTTATATATGTTATTGGAGTTGTTCTATTGCTATTAACTTCATTTTGGGGGATTGTGCGTATGAGAGCGGGAAGGAGTAGGACTACAAGGTTATTCCAGGGTGGTAGTAGACGATTATTTTTGATTTTTATGTTGTTGAATTTTGGTTTGTTGCCCACTGTTAGTGCCCGCATTGCATACTTGACTACAGAACAGTTAGTGGAAGCATCGGATGCTGTAGTAAGTAGTAAAGTAGTTTCTGTCAATTCGTATATGACAAAAAATATGAAGATATATACCGATGTGGAAATTGAGGTGATAGATACTATCAAGGGGGATATTAATGAAGGTAGTTCTCTTGTATTTACTATTATTGGTGGGGAAACAAATGGATTTGTTATGGTTTGTTCAGAAATGCCTAAATTTAACGAGGGGGATGAAGTAATAGTCTATCTGAGATATTTACCTAAGAGTAAGAAGTGGACTTTATATGCCGGCACCAGGAGTGTGACTTCAGTTAACACAGACGAAACTACGGGTAAGAAGTATGTTATGCCTTATTCCGAGATTGATATGCTCTATTTCAATCAAGACAAGAAAGTTGTAAGTAAATCCAGTGCAGGCGAAGAAGACAGCAATGAAGGCAATATTCCTTATGAGGAATATATTAAGTATTTGAAGAACTTGAAGAGCAAGTAAAGAATTAGGGAAAAAAATATTGGTGAGGGCGGGAGGTTCTAAGTAGTAGTTAAATGAGCCGTGTGTTAAGTTTTTATGTGTTTATTTTGCGAAGTAATCTAAGTTTTTATTAAACTAATTTCAGATGTTTTGGTAGTCAACGGATTATTTCTACAAAATCGTTAATTTTACAACTTTTTTCGAATGTTTAGTGTTGTCGTGTGAAAGGGATTAATGCTCAGAATCTTAGAGATTAAAAGACTGTTTGGATTAGTACAGTTGATGTTAGTTTTGACTAATATTTGTGTTTTGGTATTTTTTGTATTTCTCATATATACCTATAACCCAAATAAATCATTATCGAGTTCGGTTGCGGGTAGTAGGGTGGCAGATAATGGAATAGGTACTCCTGACCTTCCGAAGGTGGATGTAGAATCTACTTCTCAAAAGTTATTGGGTTTGGGTCTGTTTGGGAATGCAGGTAAATGGAATGAGGAGGAAGTAGCAAAGGCTCCTGAAGAACCTCCTGCACCACCAGAATCAGAAGATTCTATTGAAGATACACAGTTGAACCTAAAACTTATAGGTACTATTGCTTTAAGTCCGAAAGATAAATTCGCCTCGGCCTGCATAGAGAATCAGGACAAGAGATTAACTGCATTTTATGCAGTGGGTCAGGAAGTGATTGAGAATGTTATTTTAGATGAGGTTTATCCTAAAGAGGTTATTCTACTGAATAAAAGGACTAATCCGCCGAGACGAGAAAGACTGAAAATAGAGGATAAATCGGATGCCTTATTAAAGAAGCCTGAGGAATCTACCTCTGAGCGAATTAAAGTGGGTAAAGGTGAGGAAGTGCCTATCTTACAAAATGTGAAAGAAATTGAGGTTAATAGAGAGGAGATTGAGAGAGAATTTATAGCGAGTTATGCAGACCTTGTGACCAGAATTAAGCCAGAGATGTATAGAGATGAGACGGGTAAAGTTGTAGGTGTAACTGCAAGGAATATCGGGGACATACCTCTTGCTAAAAAGTTGGGACTCAAGGATGGAGATGTTCTTGTAGCGGTTAATGACGAGAAAATAGATAGTGAGGATAAAATAATTGATATTATAAGGAAATATAGTGACCCGACATTACCGTCTATAAAAATTACGGTGTTAAGAGATGGTAAGCCAATGGATGTAATTTATAAGATACAGTAAATAAAAGGTCTTATTAGAGGAGAAAAACATTGAGAGAGTTAATAAACAAAGAGGGTGAGATAAAAGTGAGAGTATTTGCAAGGAAATGTTTTCTCTTGATTTGTGTGTTATTTTTGTTGTGTCGGGGCTACGATGGCTATTCTCAAGAGCAAGTGGGTGGAGAAAATGTTCCTGTTGTTCAGGAGGCTACATCAGTACCTGAAGACACCTCAAATGTAGTTCCTTCTACCCCTCCCACTGAACCGTCTCCTCCCTCCGAGGTTGTTTCTCCACCGCAGGTAGAGGTGCCCCCATTACCTCCTCCACCTTCAGAACCTTCTACTCCTAAACCCATTCCATCTTTTCCCACTATAAGAAGAGATAGGCAAACTCCTCCTATTCCTCCGCCGCCACGGCGGGTAGGTTCTTCTACATCATCTTCGGTACCGCAAGGGAATGTTTCAGAAAAGGCTCAAGTGGGTATTGCAACAGACCAAAGTATTCCGAAGACAGGAGAGATTCCATCGGAACCTATTTCTTTTGATTTCCATGATGCTCCACTATATGATGTGATTACTGCAATAGCGAGATTAACCGGCAAAAACTTTGATGTAGACCCGAACATAGGAGCGACGACAGTCACTGTTATTACTCACGATAAAATTCCACCTGAGATGGCTTATCAGGTTTTAGAATCTATACTTTCATCTCGAGGTTTTTCTATGGTGGAAACGCTTGGGGGGAAATTAATTAAGATAATTGCTACTCCCGATGCGGTTCAATCTGACAAAACGCCATTGATTAAGGGTAAAGAGAGACTTCCCGAGGGCTACGATAAGTTTGCGACGCATATTATTACCCTGAAGTATGCGGATGCTTCAGAAGTCTCCTCAGCATTGCAAGTATTAGGTTCCAAATCTTGTCGGATTTCTGCTTACGCTCCTACAAATACATTAATAATTACAGATACCGCAGATGGATTGAGAAGAATTTTTAGTTTTTTGGAGGAAATAGATGTCCCCGGGAATGAAACGGAAACAGAGATATTTATGCTTGAATATACAAGGGCAGAAACACTTGCTCAACAATTAGAGCAGGTGTTGTCAGATACGAGGACTACTTCGGTAGGTGGGCGAACTTCGACGCCGGCTCCAGTGCCTCAGCCAGTGGTGAGACCTCCTACTCGCACAGTTCCAGGTGCGCCCACTATGCAGATAATAGGTTCACGCCAAGAAGTCCTTAAGATGGTACCTGATACGAGGTTAAATGCTCTTATTGTAGTTGCTACGGCGGGGATGCTTGAAAAGGTGAGGGATTTGATAAAAAAGCTTGATTGTCCTACTCCTTATGAAGCGAATAACCTTCACATATATGAGTTATTGAATGCAGATGCGGAGAAAGTTGAACAGGCTCTTCAACCTCTAATAAGCGGAGCGGGAGGAAGTACTAGAAGATCTGCAGGTGGTGCACCTGGTGCTCCGCAGGCTCCGGGGGCAATTACAAGTGGTGGAGCATCTGCCCAAGCAGGTGAGGTTCAACCTTTTGAGCAGAGGGTTCAAATAACTCGTTATGACCAGACTAATTCGTTGTTAATAGTTGCTTCTCCCCAGGACTACAAAGTGTTGGAGGCATTTATTGCGAGGCTTGATGTACCGCAAAGGCAAGTTTTAGTGAATGCGGTAGTGATGGATGTTGCTTTAAATAATGATTATGGTGTAAAGGTCGATGCAGCGTCTGTTACAGGACACTCTGGATTTATAGAATCCAGCACAGGTAATATAATTACGCTTGTAAGGTCACTTAAGCCTGCTGCAGATGCTGCAAATGCGATTGTTAATCCGACAGGTAGCACGCCTCTGAGACTTAATTTAATGATGGGAGCATTGGGATTAGGTTCAGGAGGAGGTTTGACTACAGGTATATATGATGATATAGTGATTCCGATTAGTCCCACCCAAAGGCTAAGAATACCTTTTGTGCCGGTTTTGTTACAAGCGATTGAGACAATATCAGACTTAGAAGTCCTTTCTCAGCCGAGTTTGGTAACGGTGGACAATGAAGAGGCATCCATAGTAGTAGGACAGGAAGTGCCTTTTATTACGAGTACAGCGAGTCCTCAGAGGACTTCAACTGGTGAGGTGATAACAGGGACTTGGGGTGGCTATACGAGGGTAGAGCGTAAAGAGGTAGGTATAAAGCTAACAGTAACACCTCAAATTAGTGAGGGTGATAATGTATTATTGAAGATTCAGATAGAAGTATCTTCTGTAGCCAGTCAAAGTGTTGGAAGTGTAGATATTTTAGGACCAACTACAAATAAATCATTGTTTAAGAACCAGGTGCTAGTAAAAGATGGTTCAACTGCAGTACTTGCTGGTTTAATCAGGGATACTGCTGATAGGAGTCAGACTCAAGTTCCTGTGCTGGGTGATATACCGTTGTTAGGTTTTTTGTTCAGAAATAAAACTGTTAAAAGAGAAAAAAGAAATATGGTGGTTTTAGTTACACCTCATATAATTAAAGAGTCGAGCGATATGGAGAGGGTAACGCAGTATAAGGTTACTGAGTATCAGGATGTAAATGTGCAAGAACTTTTCAAGGCTGGTTTCTTTAAGAAGGTTAAGATGAAATCGGCTATGCGTAAAAATTATCGTCCCACACTTGAGAGGACAGAAGCGTTAACAGGACAGATAGAGAGTGAAGGTTTTAATAAAGGAACTATTTATAGGAAATGATTGATAAACTTCTTGAAGAAAAACAATTAGGTGAGATATTAATCCAAAAAGGGTATGTGCACCCTGAGCAGGTGGCAGAAGCCTTAGAACTACAGAAGATTAAACCCAAGCGGTTGGGGGAAATTCTTCTTGACCTTGGGTATATAGAAGAGGAACATTTATTGGAGGCGTTAAGTGAACAGTTTGGAATTCCTGTGGAATTTAATCTTTCTGAAAAGGTTGATATGAGTTTGACTACAAAGGTGCCAATAAATTTTATTCGTGAATACTTTATGGTTCCTTATAAGCAAAATGGAACAGGGTATTTGGTAGCATTAAATGACCCGATAAATTTGCTTCCTCTTGATGATTTAAGAATCTTACTGGGAGGACCTGTAGAACCGGTTTTATGTAAGAAGGCTGATATTCAGAAGATAATAGATGCTTATTTTGATAGTCAGACTCAGAATACTGCGGAGATGATAGATACTATTGCATTGGCGGAAGATGATTCCCCTACTACTATACATACTTTGGATGGACCTGAAAGTGAAAAGGACCTGCTAGACCTGGCAAATGAAGCGCCTATTATAAAACTTATTAATCTGTTGATAACGGGGGCCGTTAAGGAACGCGCGTCTGATATTCATATTGAGCCATTTGAAAGAGAGGTTAGAGTTAGATATAGGATTGATGGCGTCTTGTATGAAAAATTTACTATTCCTAAATCACAGCAGGCGGCTGTTGTATCTCGTATAAAGATAATGTCTAATTTGAATATTGCTGAGCATAGACTTCCGCAGGATGGTCGTATTAAGATTAAGTTGAGTGGTAAAGAGATAGATATTCGTGTATCAGTGCTCCCAACTGCTTTTGGTGAGCGCGTGGTTATGCGTATTTTGGAGAAAGGCAATTTCCTATTTAGTCTTGAAGATTTAGGGATGGATGAGCGGGAGCATAAATTGTTTGATAGGTTAATTACAGTTTCACACGGAATAATATTGGTGACAGGGCCTACTGGTTCTGGGAAGTCTACTACGCTATATGCAGCATTGCAGAAGGTTAATTCGCCGGATAAGAATATTATTACCCTTGAAGACCCTATAGAGTATTTGATTCCAGGTATTGCACAGATACAAGTAAAGCCTAAGATTGGATTAACTTTTGCTGCTGGGCTGAGAAGTATACTGCGTCAAGACCCTGACATAATACTGGTAGGTGAGATAAGAGACTTCGAGACAGCGGAGATGGCTGTACAGGCTTCTCTTACAGGGCACTTGGTTTTTGCAACGCTTCATACCAATGATAGTGCGGGAGCCATAACACGATTAACAAATATGGGCATAGAACCTTTTCTCGTAACATCTTCCTGTATAGCGATTCAGGCACAGAGGTTAGTGAGGAAGATTTGTGTACATTGCAAGGAACCTTATAAGCCTGATAGAAATCCTCTTCGTGAACTTGGCATAAAGAACGATGATCCGAGAGCGGATACTTTATGGAGAGGTAGGGGTTGTCCAAGGTGTATGGATAGAGGTTATTACGGTAGAACTGGTATATTTGAATTGTTAGTGATGAGCCCACGAATTCAGGAACTCGTACTTGAAGGTGCGGATTCAAATGCAATTAAGAGGGAGGCGCATAAGGAAGGGATGAGGACGCTTCGGGAAGATGGGGCTGAAAAGATGTTAAGAGGCATTACTACTCTTGAGGAAGTTTTAAGGGTTACGAGAGATGATTTATTTGAAGAAATTGTAAGTTAATTAGGGTACAATAATTTTATGCCTGTATATCAATATAAAGCACTGGAAAAAGGGACGGGTAAGACTACAAAAGGTGTAATAGATGCGGATACTCCTGCCCTTGCAAGGCTGAAATTAAGGGAATTGAATTTAGTCCCTGTGGAATTGAAAGAGAGTACGAATGGGCTTAGCAAGGGAGAAGGGAAGGGGGGATTTAGTTTTACATTACGCAGAGGAGTATCGACCAGAGACCTTGCAATGACTACTCGCCAATTTGCAGTGTTGTTGAAGGCAGGTATGCCTTTGGTAGAGGCCCTTACTGCTTTAATAAATCAAACTTCCAATCAAAGGTTGAGAACAACTATATTAGATTTACGTGACAAGGTAAATGCGGGTAAAAGCCTTGCTGATGCAATGGCTGAACATCCTAATGTGTTTAGTTCATTGTATGTGAATATGGTGAGAGCAGGTGAAGCAAGTGGAGCGCTTGAACAAGTGTTGACCAGATTAGCAGATTTACTTGACAGACAAGCGAAGATAAAAGCACAAATACTTTCTTCTATTGCGTATCCTGCTTTTATGACATTTTTTGCCATTGCAGTAATTACATTTATGATGACTGTAATAGTGCCGAGAATTACCACTATATTTAAGAAACAGCAACAGGAGTTGCCTGCGATTACAGAAGCGCTGATAGGAATTAGTTCATTTTTAGGCAGGTATGGAGTTTTTGTATTAGGAAGTATCTTTTTGTTATTTGTAATGTGGCGAATATGGATAACAAGGGAGGAAGGCAGAAAGAAATGGGATAGGTGGAAGTTTAAGATTCCTCTTTATGGAACTCTTTTACAAAAACTTTTATGTGCAAGGTTTGCAAGAACATTAGGGACAATGTTGCAAAGTGGACTTACAATGTTGCCAGCGTTGGACGTAGTGTATTCTATAATGGATAATAGATATATTCAAATGCACTTGGATGATATAAAAGCAGGTGTGAGGCGAGGTAAAGACCTTGCTCAACCGCTAAAGGAATCGGGGATTTTTCCTCCTATGATGGTGCACATGGTAGAATTAGGTCAAAGAAGCGGAGAGTTAGAAAATATGTTGATTCAGATAGCGGATACATATGATGAAGATGTGCGACTTACAGTTGACGCTATCGTTGGGCTAATAGAACCCGTTATAATAGTAGTGATGGGTATTTTTGTTGGTTTTCTGGTATTAGCAATATTGTTACCCATATTAAAGATGAGCACACAGGTTGGAGGATAGAGACATGATAGAAAGAAACGACAACGAAAGAGCGGTTAAGAAGACCGCAGGTTTTACGTTAGTAGAACTAATGGTTGTAATTGCCATATTAGCGATACTCGCTACGACTGTGGGTATTTATGTGTTTGGTGCTTTGGATGATGCAGACCAGGCAAAGGCTAAGGCAGAAATTAGTAACTTGAAGACTGCAGTAAAAATGTATAGGATTAAGAATAAACGCTTACCGAATACACTCGATGAAGTTGCTCAATTTCTCGACCCTCCAAAGGTTCCCTTAGACCCGTGGGGCAATCCGTATGTATATACTAAAGAAGGAAACTCCTCTTTTAAGATTGTATCTTATGGTGCAGATGGAGCCCCAGGTGGTTCAGGAGTAAATGCGGATATTACGAGCGAGGATTAGTAAAAGAATTAATTTTAGAGTCTGCTATTCTTAAAAGAAAAAAGAAAGATATTGCCAGTGTTGAAGAAGTGTGACTACTGTTTAGAAAAAGGCTTTACTCTATTAGAATTGGGAATAGTTGTTTTTATAATTTCCCTAATGGCTACAATTACTGTTCCTTATCTCTTCCCACTTCTAACTACATCGCAATTAGAGGCAGAGGCTCGAAAATTGGCTAATTTTGGGAGGGTGTTGATGGCTAACTCCGCAATACTTGGTGATGAGTTTTATGTGGAGGTAGATTTAGGTCAGCAGAAATATTATTGTTTGAGGGTTACTTATCCCCAAAATGAAGAGGGTGAAGGTGATTTGGTAGGTAAGATAACTGAAATGATAAGTAATGGTGCAACACCCGAGGAAATTTCAAGTCTGTTGGCAAGTGGAGTTCCTGTGGGAAATCAGACAAGTAATGTGAAATCTTCGCAAAACCAGGGATTTGATACCGAGGCATTGAGTCAGCAGTTGAATGAGAGGTTTGAAAAGATGTTTAGAAAGAAACTAATGGACCAGGCTAAGAATGTAAAGCACAAAGATACCCTTTTAGATGAGGTTGGTTCGTTGTTTGATGAAAATGATGTTAATTTGTATGGCGGGGAACCTGTAGTAGAAGAAGTGGATGACCCTGGGTTGAGTCCAATTACACTTCCCGAGGATGTATGGATTGAAAGTGTGTTTATTGGCGGGAAGAAGTTTTCGAAAGGGCTTGTTGAGATACAAGTTTCATCTCTTGGACTTACAGAGATTGTATCGTTCTATTTGAAAAATTCAGCAGATGAGTATTACACAGTGGTGTGGGACCCATCTACAGGGGGAGCATATATATTAGAGGGAGCAGGTTAATGTTAAGAGTGCTAAGACAGGTGAATTTTAGTGGGTTTACATTGATGGAGGTGTTAACAGCGCTTGCTATTTTGGGTAGCACTGCATTTGTACTTCTAAGTATCCATTACAATGCAATGAAACTTCACGAAGAGGCACTGGGAATATCCGATGATTATCAACTATTGAGCATTGTATGTTCAAAAGCAGAAATGGGTGTCTTATCAGGGGCTCTTACTGATAGTGGGGATTTTGGGGATAAATTTGAGGGGTACTCGTGGAGTTATACTGCCACTCCGATAGGCTCAGACCCCACTGTTGCGTTATACGCTGTAAATGTGACTCTGAATAAGCCGGATGATGAATCGAGAAATATAAATTTCTTATGTTATGGGTTGAGTATGGAGACACAGAGTAATTCATTGACAGGGAGTGTTAAAAATGGGGTGACTTCATCTTCATCCTCATCCCGAACCCGATGATAGATAAAATAGATAAATAGGACTGAAAAAATAATGAAGGTGAGAAAAGATATAATAGGCTTTACGCTGCTGGAGCTTTTGATAGCATTTGCAATCATGTCAATTATAGTGTTGATTGTATATATGGGATTAGATGCAGTGTCTAAAAGTACAGACTTGGCCCGATTAACTGCGGAGAAGGCTCGGGTTCAGAGATATCTCATGGATTATTTTATGAAAACACTTGGCTCAGTTTATATTGACCCTTCTTTTAGAGAATCGGGATATAGGTTCGTAGGGACTAATGAAAGCGGTCCGTATGGTCCTGCGGATACATTAAGGTTTTGTACATCGTTACCTATGCCGGGTCCTTATGCACTTCCAGGAGTAAGAAGGGTGGTTTCTTTATGGCTTGAGGAAAATCAAGGTGGGAAAGAGGATATATCAAGGTTTGCAGTGGATATTTATGGACTTTCAAACAATGCCCCGTATTATCTTGTAATTAACGAATCTCCGCTTGTATTAGATGAAGAATCGGGTATTAGTGCGGATTTGAACAATTTGTATGTAAATGAGGTAAGGGTACCTTTGGCGTCGCTTGATATTTGGTATTTTGACCCGGTAAAGATGGATTGGGTTGAGGAATGGGACTCTCAATCTCTTCAACTTATGCCGTGGGCTGTTCATATATTAGCGAGATTTTTTAATGAATATGGAGAAG
>CAZZMK010000136.1:0-5144 GCA_964655185.1 uncultured Nitrospirales bacterium
TTGTTAGCGATCGCAGTTGCGGTAAAGCACGGTATTCAAATAGACGAGAAAGATTTGTTCGATGTGTATTATCGCACTGGTAGGATTAAAGTTTTGGAAAAAAATCACTTCAATATAATAGATGATTCCTATAATGCTAACCCTTTAAGTATGTCTTCTTCTCTTGATTATTTATTATTGAAGTCAAAAGGTGGATTTAAATGTGCTGTATTAGGGGATATGTTGGAATTAGGCGAGGAAGCGGAGAAATGGCATACTGAACTTGGTAGGGAAGTAGGGAGAAAAGGGATTGATATTCTTTTCTTGTTTGGGGACTATTCCGAGAAAGTCAAAAGTGGAGCAATAGAGGTGGGAATGAAAAATGTGTATTGCTTTGATTCTCACAAGGAAATAGCAGAGGCAATAAAGACAAAAGTTCCTCAAGGAGCATGGATTCTCGTGAAGGGTTCTCGCGGAATGACTATGGAGAAAGTAATAGACCATTTGGCGGGAAAATGAATATGTTGTACTACCTTGCGATATTGTTAGTGCCAATCTTTGATGTATTAAATGTTCTTACTTACCATACAGTAAGGGCAGGTGGAGCGGTATTTACTGCTTTTTTGATTAGTGTTATTTCTGGACCTTTTGTAATAAACAAACTGAGGGAAATGAAGATAGGGCAGTATATCAAAAAGGATTATGTGCCCAATTTGCATCAACTCCATAAAGGCAAGGCTGGTACTCCCACTATGGGCGGGGTTATGATTATTTTCTCGACAGTACTGTCGATAATTATCTGGGGAAAATTGAATAACAGATGCCTTTGGATAATCACATTAGTTTTTTTGGGGCTTGGTTTCCTTGGTGCCATAGATGACTATATTAAACTTAAAAAAAAGCATAATGATGGCTTAACTCCGCGTCAAAAGTTTGCGGGGCAAATATTAGTTGGAGTTTTGTTAGGTATATATCTGTATTTTTACCCGATTACGCCAGGTGCTATTTATTTTTCATTGTCGGATGTTAGAGATTGGCGTGTTCTACAAAATTATTTTTCCGCAGGACTTAAAAGTATAGATAATTCTGATGAGTTCTCTATTGTTTTTTCTGCAATACAACCTGAACTTCGTGAACGTCTAATGAATATGAACTTTGGTAATGAACTTCAAATAGAAGAGCAGTTTCTAATTCTCAGGGCTCTAAATCAAATTATAGATAAGCCTGAATGGAAGTTAAAGGAAATCTGGTTAAGAAAAAATCTTAGAGATGAGACAAGA
The DNA here is from genome assembly GCA_964655185.1 of uncultured Nitrospirales bacterium. GTDB lineage: Bacteria > Hydrogenedentota > Hydrogenedentia > Hydrogenedentales > Hydrogenedentaceae > Hydrogenedens. The sequence goes on from CAZZMK010000136.1 coordinate 1,260, forward strand.
TACTTTCTGAACTTGAAAAAACAGAAAATTCCGAATCAAACTCAGAGGCTTGGTAGACTGATTATTGAAGATGTTTTTAAGGGAGCGTTTTATCTATCTCAGTCTAATTTACATACCAGTGTAGGTATTCCAGGATTTAAAAACCTATTTATTCCGTTAGGTGTATTCTATATTTTTTTTGTGGTCTTGATAATAGTAAGTATGTCTAATGCGGTTAATCTTACAGATGGATTAGATGGTTTAGCAATAGGTTCTTCAATCATTTCGGTATTGGCATATGCGGCGATAGCATATATTGTCAGTAGGTCTGACTGGAGTAGATATCTATTTGTGACTTATGTTCCTGAGGCGAGTGAATTGTTTGTGTTTGGCTCTGCTTTACTGGGGGCGGGGTTAGGCTTTCTTTGGTACAATTGTCATCCTGCAGAAGTTTTTATGGGAGATACTGGTTCTCTTTCTCTTGGTGGAGCCATCGGCACTATGGCTTTACTGACGAAACAAGAACTTTTGCTTCCTTTAGTTGCAGGTATTTTTGTTTTAGAGGCGGGCAGTGTTGTACTTCAGGTAGCGTCGTTCAAACTTACAGGGAAGAGAATTTTTAGAATGTCACCGCTTCATCATCATTTTGAATTACTTGGTTGGAGTGAGACCAAGGTTACTATGAGATTTTGGATAATTGCTCTTTTGTTTGCATTGTTGAGTCTTGGAACGCTGAAGTTGCGGTGATTATATGATTAACTACTTACCACAAAATATATTGGAGTCCAGAAGAGCGTTAGTAATAGGTGCGGGGAAGTCTGGTGTATCTGCAGTCCAATTACTATTAAGATTGAATAAGGAAGTTGTAATTACTGATTTGAAGGAAGAAAGCGAAATTAGAGGTACTGCGGACAAATTAAGAGAATTAGGGGTGCGATACTTCTTTGGTGGGCATCCAATTGATTTATTAGAGTGTGCAGATTTTGTGGTGGTTAGCCCTGGAGCGCCCACCAATATACCAATTTTGGAGTGTGCATATAGTAATAATATTCCTGTATTGGGCGAGTTCGAGTTAGCGAGTCTTTTTATAAAATGTCCAATAATTGCAGTAACAGGTACAAACGGAAAAACCACAGTAGCAACTTGGGTATATCATACTATTAAGAATTTGGGATATAACCCAACTTTGGCTGGTAATATAGACATTCCCTTGTCTGATATAGCGCTTTTATCAGAGAAGTATACTCATGTTGTTGCGGAGGTAAGTAGTTATCAATTGGAATACTCGAAATACTTCCATCCATGGATTGCGACTGTATTAAATATTACTCCTGACCACCTTTCTCGACACGGAAATATGGAGAATTATGCTCAGATAAAAAATAAGATTTTTGAGAACCAAAGGGAAAATGACCTGGCTGTTCTCAATTATGATGATGAGTGGTCGCGAAATATGAAGGTACCCCCAGGTGTTGAGGTTAAGTACTTTTCCATTGTTAAACCAATTGAAAAAGGTGTATGGGTAGATAAATTAGATAAAGGTGGGTCTATCTTTAGTGGGATAAAAATGATAGGCTCTGTGGGAAAAATACCACTCCCTGGCAAACATAATCTTTCTAATGCATTAGCGGTATTGGCTATGTTGGGTTCTAAATTAGCAGTGTACGAAAGAGTCCTCGAGGGCATGTCTTCATTTAAAGGAGTGCCACATAGAATTGAGTATGTCGGTGAAAAAGATGGAGTACGGTTTTATAATGATTCAAAATCTACTAATGTGGATAGTTTGAGAGTTGCATTGGAGAGTTTTCAGGAGCCTCTGATACTCATTGCGGGCGGAAGAGGGAAGGGATATGGATATGAATCCTTAAGAGATTTGATAAGGGCTAAAGTTAAATTTATGATAACGATGGGTGAGGAAGCGGAGAGGTTGGAAAAGGCTTTTTCTGATATAGTAGAAGTATCACGAGTTGGTTCAATGGACGAGGCGGTAGATTTGGCTTGGCGGAAATCTTTCCCAGGGTGTGTAGTTTTATTATCCCCGGGGTGTGCAAGTTTTGATATGTATCCCAACTTTGAGGTTCGTGGTAATCATTATAAAGAGTGTGTTAAAAAAATTATAGGAGAGGTGAGAGATGAAAAATGAGGCTTCGTGGTTAATGACCATAGCCACCATTTTGTGTATTATAGGGATTTTTGTGAGTTATAGTGTTGAGGGCGTGCATAAATCGCCCCAGGAATTTATTTCTCGTCAGATTATAGTTTTTTCAGTAGGATTAGCATTTTTTTTCTTATCATTTTATGCGTTTTTGAAAGGGCAAAAATACCTGACTAAAGGTTGGGTAGTTTTTATTATGAATTTTATTGTAGTTTCTTTGTTAGTTTTGGTTCTATTGATCGGTGAATCGAGAAAAGGTGCAGAGAGATGGATAAAACTTCCAGGAGGATTTACTTTACAACCTTCTGAGTTGGCTAAGTTCATAGTAATCTTTGACATTGCGATATGTTACTCATACTTTAGAGATAGGGTATCAAGTTTTTTTTATGGAATTTTTATACCTCTCTCTATAGGAGGATTATATTCCTTTTTGATATTTTTGGAGAAAGACTTAGGAACTCCTGTTGTTATTATGGCTTGTGTCTTTATTCTGATGCGGTATGCGGGAGTGAAAACAACCGCTTTGCTTTCAATAGTCCTTATAGGATTGGCGTTTGTTGGTGTGGGTATTCTTATGGAACCATACAGATTAGAGAGAGTGCTGAATACAATAAATTACACGAGTGATATAAAAGGAGGTGGGGCACAAATATTCCAGGCTATGGTGGCTTTTTACCGGGGAGGACTTTTGGGAGTGGGTTTAGGAGAAGGCAAAAGCAAGGTGGGGGTTTTGCCGTTGCCGAGCCGTGATTTTCCACTTGCTCTATGGGTAGAAGAAACGGGATTAATAGGTGGTTTAGTTTTGATTTTGTTGTATTATGCATTTGCAATGATAGGTTTGGAGACAGCGGTGAAAGCACCTACTTTTAGAGCCAGTATGTGGGCTTTAGGTGTTACGGTAATAATTACTGGTCAGGCTTTGATGATGATATTGGTTAATGAGGGTTGGCTACCTGTAAAAGGGATGTGTGTCCCATTTGTAAGCAGTGGCGGGTCTTCACTCGTTTCAAATATGATTATGTTGGGATGTTTAGTTGCTGTGGCAATTCAGAAAAATAGAATTAGTGAAAAGAAAAGTGCTACTTTGCCTCCAAATTAGATAGACCACAAATATAATTCGTAAACTATTTTTTCATCTTTAAGTAAAATGTTAATTTCTGAGTTAGAATATGATTTACCAGAGAAATTAATTGCTCAACACCCTGCAAAACCCCGAGATTCAGCCCGATTACTTGTAGTAGATAGGAAAACGCAGGAAATAAGAGAAGATATTTTTAGGAATATTGTTAATTATTTAAATCCTGGAGATTTGCTTGTATTGAATGACACAAGAGTAATTCGTGCGAGATTGTTTGGTAAGAAGGAGAAATCCGGAGGTAAAGTAGAGATATTTTTATTGAGGCAATTTACGGATGATGTATGGGAGGCTTTGGTCAGGCCTTCATCTAAGGTTTCAGTGGGAACTAAGGTGATTATAAATGAGCAGATAACTGTAGAGATACTTGACTTTCTTGGTAATGGTAAAAGAAGAGTTGTTTTTTCGGTTCCTAATATAATTGATTATTTAGAAAGAATTGGTGAAGTTCCTTTACCTCCTTACATCAAACGGGAACACTTTACAAGAGAAGATGTGATTCGTTATCAGACTATATATGCAAGATATCCGGGTTCAGTGGCTGCTCCTACTGCGGGACTTCATTATACTAATAGAGTCTTTAAAAAACTTCATAAGAAAGGTGTACAAACCTGCT
>CAZZMK010000137.1:0-9196 GCA_964655185.1 uncultured Nitrospirales bacterium
CAAATGACTTTGAAAGAACTCGATTATATAGTGTAAAATACTATACCTCCTAAAAATTAATTTAAGGAGTTTTTTAATGTTCAACTTCAAAGATATCTCACAACTGGGAAGTTTATTTAAAGAGGCATTACTACTTAAACAAAAAATAGAAGCAGTGAAAAAGGAACTTGAAGGTGTTATTACCGAAGGTGAATCTGGAGGGGGGCTTGTAAAAGTAAAGATGAATGGGAAATTTGAACTTGTTTCCGTTGAAATTTCAGATGAACTTTTAAAATTGGACAATTTTGATAAGTCTTTATTAGAAGCCTTAATTGTCTCTGCAGTAAATGTAACTGCGGAGAAGGTTCGGGATAAAGTTAAAGAGAAAATGAAAGAAATAGCAGGTGGAATTGAGATACCGGGGTTATTCGATTAGTGAAGATATTATTTTTAGGAACACCAGAATTCGCAATACCATCGTTGCATAGGGTTAACGATTGTTTTGAGATAGTAGGAGTAGTAACTCAACCTGATAAGCCTCAGGGTAGGCATTTAAAACTTACTCCTCCCCCCATTAAGGTTGAGGCTGAAAAATTAGGTATCCCGGTGTTTCAGCCAGAGAAACTTAATACACGAGAGTGGGTCGAAACACTAAAAAAACTTCAACCTGACCTCGGCGTAGTAGTAGCATACGGAAAGTTTTTGAAAGAAGATATTCTTAATATACCTTCAACCAAACTATTTATCAATTTACATCCGAGTTTACTTCCCAAATGGCGTGGTCCATCTCCAATTCAAACCGCTATAATGGAAGGAGATGAAGTAACAGGCATAACAGTAATGAAAATAACAGAAAAAATGGATGCAGGTGATATTCTTTTACAAAAGAAAGTACCTATAGACCCTGACGAAACTGCAGAAGAGTTGAGTAAAAAACTTGCATTAGAGGGAGCGGAAATACTGGTGGAAGGAATAAAATTAATTGAAGAAGGAAAAGCAGTTTTTGTACCCCAAGATGACGAAAAGGCGACTTACTGTAAAATCATAGAGAAACATCATGCTAGAATAGACTGGTCTTGGGATGCTAAAAGAATTCATAACTTAGTTAGGGCATCCATTCCATGGCCTGTAGCCTTCGCTAAATTCAAGGATGAAACTATAAGAATTCACAAAACAAAATTAATATCAGAAACAGATTTTGAAGATAAAGATAATAAGATAGTGCCGGGAACCGTTATAGAAATAACAAGAGATTTTGGAGTCGTAAAAACAGGAAAGGGCTTATTAGGTATATGCATTTTGCAATCGCCAGGAAGAAAGCCTTTACCGTTTTTTGAGTATATTAAGGGTAAACCTATACGAGTTGGTGATAGATTTGAGGTGGCTGAAGATGGCACAGGTTGATGTAGTAAGAGCAGGGGCTATAAATACCTTTCTAAGATGGGAAGATACAAAATTACCTATCGACGAATGTATTTCCAGAACTTTGAAACGGAGAGGATATAGTACAAAAGGAAGGAAATTCTTCGCAAATCTCGTCTACGGCACCTTAAGAAATATGTATTTAATTGACCACATAATCTCTCAATTTTGTAATAGGCCTTTGGAAACCTTACCTAAGCCAATTCAATATATACTAAGAATAGCGGTCTACCAGCTATTTTTTTGCCATCAGGTAACAAAGCCAGCGGTAGTCCATACTTCTGTTGAGTTAGCGAGGGTATTTGGACATATAGGACTTGCAAGATTAGTAAACGCAATACTTAGAAATATCCCAGAAAATATAGATGATATCCAATTACCTCATCGTGAAGAAGACGAGTATCAATATCTATCTATTAAATACTCTATACCACTATGGATATTAAAGGAATACGAGAAAAATTTTGGGAAAGATACTCTCGAGGAGTTTTGCAAATCCACAACTGAAGTGCCTTATATGGCTATCAGAACCAATCTCACACTTATAACTCCCGAGGAACTTCAGAAAAGACTTCTCAAAATAGGTATAGAAGCACAACACTTAACCCCTGTGCCTGAAGAACTCTCATTACCCCCTACATATTTATTGATTGATTGTCCCTTATTCAAGCAAGGCTTATATACGGTTCAAGACCCAGCCTCTATGCTTTGCGTACATGCACTGCAACCTAAGCCTTATGAAAAAATCGTAGATATCTGCTCAGCACCAGGTACAAAGGCTACTCACATCGGAGAATTCACATTTTCTAATGCAAAAGTTTATGCTTTAGATATACACTCCAGAAGAATATTCAGGGTCCAAGAAAATATCAGAAGACTCAAATTAAAGAATATTTTTACACTTATTGGAGATGGAGTTTCTCTACCATTTCCAGATGATACATTTGACAAGGTTTTACTTGATGCTCCGTGTTCAGGTTTGGGTACTATTAGACGAAACCCTGATTTAAAATATAATATGAATAAAGAATCAGTAATTCGTCTTGCTATACTACAGAAGAAACTACTAAACGAAGCGATAAGAATATGTAAAAAACATGGAACTATAGTTTACTCTGTTTGCACATTTACTGAAGAAGAAACTAAAAAGGTTGTTGAGCCGTTCATTACTTCAAAAAAAGTATTACCGATAGATGGACCGGAGTTACTAAATCAGTGGAAAACAACAACGGGAATATACCAAACACTCCCCACAAAGTCTCTTTGGGACGGGTTTTTCTTGACTATACTTCAAAAGCAATAGTATACCTCGTCCTTTTTGTATTCAATTTTATAATGTGGCTTATTCAATGGTCGCTTGCACTTACCTTATTTTTACTCGTGATTTTTTTGTCAGGTTACTATGTCTACAATCAAACATTGAAAGGCGAAAAATATGTAATCGTTCCTAAAATAACAGATATGCATGTGATGGATGCTCAGAAAAGGTTATTTGATGTAGGGCTTGAATTAGGACCTTATTCCCCTGTTCCCCACGAAACTGTGCCCAAGTATTATGTAATAAGTCAGAAGCCCGAACCAGGTAAAGTAGTAAGGGTAGGTAGAAAAATTTATCCTACCGTTAGTGCAGGACCAACCAAGAATAAGGTTCCCGACTTGAGAGGGAAAACCTTAGAGGAAGCGCAAAAAATTATTGAAAATGACGGCACTTTTAGAATCGGGAATATAGCGAGATTAAAATATAATGCACCACCTGAGACGATAATTGCTCAAGACCCACCTGCAAATTCAGAATCTCAACCAGGTGTTTTAATTAATCTCTTAGTATGCAAGGGAGAAGTTGCCGAAACGATAATAATGCCCAATATAGTTGGAAAAACCATTAAAGAGGCTGAGGAAATCTTGAAGCAATTTGAATTAAAGCCTGTTCCTAATATATCAAATGCGCCTGATGCTGTGCCTGATATAATACTTGACCAATCTCCTCCACCTGATACCCCTGTAACAAAGGGGCAAACAGTAGTATATACTATAAAAACATCAGGAACTGTACCATTGCCAGATGCAAGGTACCAGGCTGAGATAGTTTATGTTTTAGAAGAGGATTGGGCAACTAAAGAAATAAGGGTGGAACTCATAGATAGATACGGAAATAGAGAGGTAGTATGGTCTAAACCAAGAATGTATGATACACTTTCACAATTAAGATACGTGAAGGGCACTCCTATTAACATAAAAGTAAGTTATATTGGGAAAGCAAGAGTAGAAATATATATAGATGATATATTAACTGCGAGTTATGAGATAGAAGGTGGAAATCCCCCAAAACTTACAACTACAAATAAGCAATAAGAGGGTTAACCCTATGAATAATCCAGCAAAGCCACTAAGTACCAAAAAAGAAATAAAGATTGCACCTTCGGTTCTCTCTTGTGACTTTAGTAAAATGGGCGAAGAGATAGAAAAACTAATAGAAGCAGGCGCGGATTATATTCATTTCGACATTATGGATGGACATTTTGTCCCTAATATTACTTTTGGTCCACCTGTTGTAGCAAACCTAAGAAGATATTGTTCTATACCAATGGATGTCCATTTGATGATAAGTAACCCAGAAGAATATGTAGACACATTCGCAGATGCAGGTGCCGACATCATTACAGTACACATAGAAGCAACAAACCATCCCCATAGACTAATCTCACACATAAAAGACATAGGCTGTAAGGCGGGGATAGTACTAAATCCTGGTACCCCTGAAGACAGAATAGAGTTCCTTGTAGAAGAAGTAGATATGGTACTTGTGATGACTGTAAATCCAGGGTTTGGAGGACAAAAATTTATACCCGAGATGCTTAGAAAAATCAAAAATATTAGGGCAATGATCGGAGAGGAAAAAGAACTCGAAGTAGACGGGGGGATAGATACAACAACGGCTCCTGAAGTAATTAAGGCTGGAGCAAACGTATTAGTTGCGGGTTCATATATATTTGCTCATGACAAATATGATATACCCATAAGAAAACTTAGGGAATGTGCTTCTTTTGTTTAGACAATCACCTTACTATCATTAATCTTGAGCCATTATCCGTCTGCAAAACCAATCTCTAACAAATTTTTTGCTATAGTAAATCTTTCCCGCGAAGTTTTTGCTCCCATAACCACAGATATTATGCGTTTATTGGCTCTTTTCGCAGTGGCAATAAGACAATGACCCGCAGACCGAGTAAAACCTGTCTTTAAACCATCACATCCATAAAATTCAAATAACAAATCGTTGGTGTTTTTTCTTACTATGTTTGTTCCGGGTATGACAAACTCCTTAGTAGATGTCCACTGCAGAATAGTTGGAGATTTACAACATTCAACCGCAATAATCCCCATATCCCTACCTGTAGTTCTGTCTACGTCGAACCCAGGTCTTACAGGATAGCCGTTAACTGTTTCAAAGCGCGTACTTTTCATACCTAAATTTTTTGCAGTAGTATTCATTTCTTCTACACATTTTTCAACACTTCCCCATAATGCTTCTGCAACCGCAATAGCAGAAGTATTAGATGAAATTACAGCCATTGCTTTGAGCAGATCGTTCAACAAATATTCACTTTGAGCCGATATAACAAAATCAGAGTTATTAGTAGGAAAAATAGTTTTCTGTGGCTTAATTGCAATAGTGGGAAATATTTCTTTTTTTTCTACCTTCATAGAAATAAGGTACATTAACATCAACTTAACAAGGCTTGCTGGTGGTCTAACTCTCATCTCATTTTCTGACAGCAATACCTCTCCAGAATTGTAAACAATACATAACTTAGTGACCCCTAATTCTTCCTTGGTTGAATTCCTACTATTATGAAGAGGCTTCTTAACTTTTGGGGTACTATTTCTCTTACTACTCAACAAAATATTTACAGCCGATAAATGTAAAAATTCTCTTCTCGATAAGTCCAATACTACAACTCCTTCTGCTTACAAGAATTTTTCTCAGAGAATGGCAGTTTAAGATTACCAAGAACTTATTTGGGATATTACTTCATCTATATCAAAAGGCTTTTTTATGAAGGTATACTTTCCATTACTACCCATATCATCAATGTCAAGATTAACAATTCCTGTGTATATAGGCTTAATATTTTTTTTATTACAAAGGTTAGTAAATTTAATTATATCTTCCTTACTAAGTGTGTCTATATCAACAAAAACAATACCTCTAATATTTCTTTCACCCCAAGCATAAAGGGAATCCTTATCTTCAATTAGAATATACTGCATTTGCAATGTCTCTATGGAAATCAGTAGCAGGTTCTTTAAGTTTTCATCAGGTTCATAAATTATAATGAATTTCTCTTTTTCATCCTCTTTAATAGCCCTATTACCCCAAAAAGTGGAATAATCGCCAGTAAAAATGCTCTCAATACTATGAAGTAAGTAAGATAGGGTAAGAGGTTTAGAGATTAAAAATACATTATTAGGTATTACATCTTTTAACTTTGAAAATAATGTTCTTTCTTTCTCAATTAAAATAGCTACTTTTAAGTTTTCGCCGTCAATTCTTTCTCTCAATATATCAAGCACAGATTTTAAAGAATCCAGGTCCGTGGGATACATATTAATAAGAAGTATAGAGTTCTCTGAGAAGAACAACTCAGTTCTTAGAAACTCATAAAGATTTTTTAACCATTTAATATTACCTTTAATCTTACCCGACTTAGACAAGCACTCATACAAAAAATTAGTTTCATCCACAACAAATAAATTAGCAAACAAATCCATAACATTAGAAAGATGTGCAGTAGAATAGAAAACACAATTGGGTATTTCAACAGTAAATTTGCTCCCTTTTCCTAATTCACTTTGTACAGTAATTTTTCCGTTATGGGCTTCTACGATTTCTTTAGCAATCGCCAAACCTATCCCAGTTCCTTCGTACTTTCTCGTTGGTGAACTATCAACTTGAAAGAACTTTTCAAAAATTTTCTCATGAAATTCAGGAGAAATACCTATACCCGTATCCCATACATAAACTCTCACACCTTCTTCTGAGTTCATTTCCAATCCAACTCCAACTTTGCCACCTGAATCAGTAAACTTGACAGCATTATTAAGCAAAATACCTATAACTTGGCTTAAACGTTCTCTATCCCCCCAGATGTATATATCATCAGTACCAATTTCACCTCTCACTACCTCAATGTCCTTAGATGCGGAGCGAGGAATTATAAAATCTACACATTCATTTAGCATTTCTTTAAGATTAAAAACTTTTTTTTCTAACCTCACACCTCTTATTTCCATTCTGCTAAACTCAATCATTTCATTCACCATGTTAAGTAATCTTTGAAGATTTCGAAGCATTACCTTCAAGGCACTTTCCTGAGAAGGATTTAACTCTCCCAAAGAGCCTGAAAGGAGCATTTCTGTGTATCCGTGAATTGTACTTATAGGAGTTCTTAACTCGTGACTAATATTTGACAAAAAAGCATCCTTATTTTTGCCATACCGCACGAGTTCCTCATTAAGTTTCTCTAATTGTCTTCCTCTCTCCTCTAATTCTTTCTGCACCTTTTTAAGACTTGTCAAGTCCGATACTACGACTGAGAACCGAGCGTTTTTATTTTCCGAATCTATTTTCGAGACAGAAACAAATGTATAGATTTTTTTCCTACTTGGAGTTAAAAATTCTACCTCTCGCCTACTATGGCTCTCTTTATTTTCAAAAATTGAATACAAAACATATTTGTTTACACTGTCAGTAAACTCAAATATTTCGTGGTTTAACACATCTTCTTTATTTTTCTCAAGTAACTGACAAAACTTTTCATTTGCAAATGTTATTTTATATTCACTATCAACTATTACAAAGCCTTCATTCATACTCATTAACAAACCCCTTAAATACTCTTCTGACTCTCTCAATTTTCGAGTCTGCTCATCTACCTTTTTCTCTAATTCCTCTGCCTGTTTTCTGACTTTCTCAGACAAGATTTTTAACTGAGTAATATCTTTCACCGTTGCTAAAGTTGCTTTATGTCTCCCTCGCCTATCAAATATAGGAACTCCATTTATCCATAAATACTTTCTTTCGTTATTAACAAAGATTTCTACTTCATATTCTCCGCCTAATCCAAATTTTCTTTTCTTCCATTCTTCTGCTATGTTTTTTAAATAAAATTTTTCTGCTATTTCATCTATAGTTTTACCCATAATGTCTGCTGGTGATATTGAAAGCATTCGACAAAGTTGAGAATTAACATTCACCACAACTCCCTCAGGAGTAGTAAGCACAAATCCCTCAGAGATATGCTCCCCGAGAATTCTGAATTGTTCAGCAAGTTCCTCAATACTTGCTCCTCTTTTAATCAGAATTAATAATAAGGACAATATACCAAGTAAAAAACTACCCAACCCTAAAAATTCTGCTGTTCTCCGAATTTCCTCAGGTAGAACATCAAACCAATAAGGCAAAAATGAAGTTCTTGTTATAGCCCATACCCCTGAACCCAACAATAGGACAATGCCAAAAATTAATAAAAATTTCTCAAAAAGAGATGAACGATATTTAACTAATAATAAAATAGTTGAGAAAAAAGGTATTGCAATTGAAATAATTGCTAAGGAAAAAGCAAGTTTAACATCGGTAACAATTTCCTGAGATATAAAAAGTCCTCCGAAACCTATTACAAAAGGCAAAAAAATGGAAATTATCCTGTATCTAAACTCTCCTTCTCTATAATTCGATTTAATTTGCGGATAAATCATATTTTTAGCCTTTAGATTTACCTCGTAGAAGTTCTTTAATCAACTTATCACATCTTTCGTTGTATGGATGTTGATTGTGTCCCTTAATCCATATCCAATCTATTTTATGTCTTTGAGACTGTGTTGCCAATTCTTCCCACAAATCCACATTTTTTATACTCCCTCCTTTACTTCCTTTCCAATCTTTCTTAAGCCAATTAGGAAGCCATTCTGTCATACCCCTTTTCAAATATTCCGAATCAGTATATAGTTTTACATAGCATGGTTTCTTCAACGCTTTAAGTGCTTCAACGGCAGATTTAAGTTCCATTCTATTGTTTGTAGTTTGAGTTTCTGTCCCCATCAAGATTTTTTCGTGCCCCTTATACACCAAAATAGCAACCCACGCACCGTTACCGGGATTAGGTACACATCCACCATCAGTGTATATCTCTACACAAGGCAACTCTTTTGTCACAGTCACTCTCCAATTTTAGCAACTTTACTAAGCCATTCATTATTATTGTATTCCCTCGCCAAGTCAATTGGTGTCTTACCTTCATTATTTCTCTCATCTAACGGAAGCCCAACATTAACAAGCATTAATCCAACCCCGACGCTTCCAAATATGGCAGATGTATGCAAAGGCGTATCGCCGTAGATATCCTTTAACTTTGGATTTGCTCCTCTATCCAACAACCACTTACACGCACCTTTTCTATCCCACATTGCACACACATGCAAGGGGGTCATTCCTGTCTTATCTTGAGGATTTAAATCAGCACCGTACACGAATAGAATATCCAATAGTTCTCTACTTTTCCCGCATACAGCATAATGCAAAATAGTTTTCCCCAATTTGTCTCTTTTTGAAATTAACTGAGGGTGATTCAACAATTTTTTTTCTACTTCTAACCTGTCATTTTTAATTATATAGTCGAAAATAGACAAACACTCACAACCACTAAAACTAAAAAATATAATTACTACAAATAAAATTCGCTTCATACTTACTAAATTCCAGATAATATAGTTAAAATGGCAAAAATACTTTCTA
>CAZZMK010000138.1:0-26034 GCA_964655185.1 uncultured Nitrospirales bacterium
TGGAAATTCCCTTTGCCGTCACCTACGAATATCGTATTTGTAACGGTTCCTGACGCTGTAAAAATTAAGAATGTTCTTAGAGAAAAGGGAATTTTAGTAAACGCTGTAAGTAATAATAGGCTCCGTGTAGTTTTTCATAGAGATATATCGGATGAACAATTTGATTATGCCTTGAAAACCTTTCTCGAAATATCCTTTTAGATTATGCATATCCTAAAGATTTTCACAAAACTTCCTCTAATCGGCGCAGTAAAAGACCTTCACCCTGCACCTCAAAAGTATCTTGCGTTTACAGCATTCAATGTTATCTCTTGGCAATGTATAGTTGGTCCTGCAATGGTATTATTTGCACGATACATTGGTATGCCACCTAATAAGGTCGGTGTGCTTATTTCCCTTATGCCATTTACTACTCTGCTGGCGGTATTTATGGTCCCATTTGTTACTCGAATAGGACCTAAGAATTTAATGTTGAGGACTTGGCTTATCAGAAATTTGATTATGCTTCCTGTGTTTACAATACCTTTTGTCATATCCAAATGGGGGAATTCTGCAGGAGGTAATCTATTAATAGTTCTCACCCTTGGTTTTTGTATTGCTCGGGCTTTTGGTGCGGGGGGGTGGCTACCTTGGCTACACGAGGTTGTTCCTCTTGAGCAAAGAGGAATATACTTTAGTGCAGAAGCAGGTGTTGTCCAACTTGTAAATGTAGGTATTTTAATTTTTCAGGGCCTTTTTCTTGGTAAAAATCCATCTATAACTGAGTTCTTAATAATTTATGCTGTGGGGATTTTAGGCGGTCTTGTAAGCCTATTTTGGATGGCTCGGGTTCCCGGTGGTGCTGGCAAAAAAATCCCAATTAAGATAGAAGATTTCTATAGACCCTACAAAGCCGTTTTAGGTGACAAGGCATATTTACTGTTTTTAATGTCTGCTTTTATTTCACTGAGTGCAACAAACTGGTATGGGTCAGTTATTGTCCTTTATATGCGTGACATACTCAAATTTTCAGAGAGGAATATACTCTGGATAACCTCAGTAGGTAGTTTTATGATAATGGTTACCGCACCAGCATGGGGCAGGTATTCCGACCAGTTTGGCAGTTCTCCTGCTATTTTAAGGTCACTTTTATGCCACGCCTTTCTTGTATTGCCATTTATTGAGTTCTATCCTCAATATAATTGGGTCAAGTATTTAGTTCCTATATTTGTAGTTATGATTGCTGTGTTTTCTGCCGCATTCTGGACTTCTATACATAGGGCTATGTTGAATATGGTTCCGGAGAAATTTCGGATACCGTATACTAATATGTGGACAGTGGTTTCAGGGCTGGCTCTTGGATTAACTCCAATTTTTGCCGGGCAAGTAATTCAGGTTTGGGGCTGGAAAGGCTTTCAAATTTGTTTCGGTATCGCAGGTATATTGTGCATTATTAGTGCGGTTCTATGTTATGTAACTATTAAAGAAAAGATTAGATTAGAACAACCACCTATTATTAATGTAATTCTATCGCCGAAAAATGCTATAACCGTTTTGTTAGAAGGCTTTACCATTAGTTTAGGACTACAACGAAAGAATTCATATACTACTAACTCTCAGAATGAAGATTAACAACTATTATTGTCCTCTACTAATGAAAAAGGTTATTAGATTTTAAGTTAAGGAGGTTGCTTATTCTTATAGACCACAATTGTCCAAAGAGGAGTTAGTATTGAATATTATTCTGAATTAAGTTATAATTACTTTTCTCATTTAAGGTAAAAATTGTATGAACGATGACCTAAAGAGGAAGAAGATTGGGATAATTACATTAGGTTGTGATAAGAACACAGTCGATGATGAATATTTAGCGGGGTTATTAGAGGATTCAGGATTTGAAGTAGTTCCAATCGAGGATTTTGATGGGAAGGAGTGTTTTGATGTTGTAATTGTGAATACCTGTGGATTTATTCTCGACGCAAAAAAACAATCTGCGGAAGTAATTGGGAAAATAGCGGACATAAAGAAGGATTCAGGTAATCCTCAAATATTTATTGTAATTGGATGCCTTGCCCAACGGTATGCACAAGAAATTTTGAAGGAAGTGCCGGAAATTGATGCTATATTTGGGGTAGGGCAGATAAATTCAATTGTAAAATTTTTGAAGGGAGAGATAGTTGCAGAGGAGAAGGTTGTTCAGGTTCCCAAAACCCCACTTGTTAAAGTAGATAATTACATCAGGAGGAAAAAACTTTTATCAGGTTATTATTCTTTCTTGAAGATTGCAGATGGTTGCTCTCATAGATGTAGTTTTTGCGCAATACCTAAGATGAAAGGTCCTTACAACTCAGTTCCTATGGATATACTTTTGAAAGAGGCTGAAGAACTTCTAAATAGTGGAGTTAAAGAGATTAATTTAATTGCTCAGGATATTACCAAATATGGTAGGGATTTGAAGGGAGGTTATGGTTTAGCGGAGTTAATTAAAGAATTGGCTAAGTTGAAGGGTGAGTTCTGGATTAGGTGTTTGTATTGCTTGCCTGGGGGTATAACAAAGAAGTTTTTGAATACGATAGCCAATGAGGAGAAGGTTGCTCATTATATAGATATGCCAATCCAGCATACGGACCCCAAATTGTTAAAATTGATGAATCGACCTTCTGCAAATTTGGATATTTTTGTTTTTACAAAGCAAATAAGGAAATTGATACCTGATATAGTTTTGCGAACTACTGTAATAGTAGGTTTTCCTGGTGAAACTTTTGGTGCTTTCAAACGACTTTTGAAAGATTTGGGACAGTTAAGGTTTGAGAGGTTAGGAGCTTTTACATTCTCCCCTGAAGAGGGGACGCCTGCAGAGAAATTGCCTAAGAAGATATCGAGTTTAATTGCTGAAAGGAGATTTCAATTGCTTATGGAGACTCAGTCAGAGATATCCTATGAATATAATAAATCTCGGATAGGAAAGGTTTATAGAGTATTAGTGGAACGGTTTGATGATGCAAAGAGATGCTGGATTGGCAGGTCATACGCTGAAGCACCAGAGGTAGACGGGATAATTTGGGTAAATTCAAAAGCACCTTTACAGTTGGGCAATTTCTATAATGTTCGCATTACGAGTGCTGAGACTTATGATGTTGTAGGTGAGGTAGTAGAAGACTAAATTTCTACAGATGTTAATTGGTTTACCCACCTTTAAGGACATCCTCGATAATCTTCCACAATGGCGCAACACCTTCTTTAGTTACAGCGGAGAAAGGTAAAATGATAGCATCTTCGTCGAGATTTAGTGATTTTCGAATCATCTCGAGATGAGGTCTTCGTTGAGAGTTTGATAATTTATCAATCTTTGTTGCGACAAGGAGAGTTGGTATTTGTTGCTCATCTAAGAAGTCTATAAGTTGTATGTCTCTTTCGTTTGGTCCGTGGCGTGAATCAATTAGTACAACCATTAATTTCAGAGTTTCTCTACCAGTGAGATATTCGAACATTAATTCTCCCCATTTCTCTTGCAATTCTTTTGATACTTCTGCGTAGCCGTATCCAGGTAAGTCTACAAAGTAGAATTTACCGTTTACTTCAAAGAAGTTTATAGTTCTTGTTTTACCCGGTGTATTACTCGTTTTGGCTAAGTTTCTTCTGTTAAAAAGAGCATTCAACAATGAAGACTTTCCTACATTAGATTTTCCCGCAAACGCTATTTCAGGTTTTCTATCTTTCGGGGCGTCTTTCAAATTGAGAATGGCTTTTTTGAATTCTACAGATGTGATTTTCATATTGACCCTTCGTAGGTTAACTTTGCTTATGTGGATTTTATATGAAAATGTTTCCTCCCGATGGAAAAATCTTCCTACTTAACCTGAGTTCTATAAATTGTAAGTCCATATTAGTAATTATATTACAAGCACTTATGTTTAATCACGCTGGATGGCATACTCTTTGCTCTTTATCTTAAAAAGTTGAATTTCCGCGTAAATCCGAGTCCCATAACAACTTTCCTCCATGGGTCGGCAGGGCGCACGAAGATAAAGGCGCCCATGTGTAGGATCAGTTCAAAATAAATGTGAAAGCGTCCTGCCACCCACCTTGTTTTAGTTTTTGGGATGAAGGAATAAAATTAACTTAAAAAGATTGCCAAGTATGATTCCAGGTTTATACATATCGGCAGGAGGTATGTTGAGTTCGGAACTCCGCCACTCTGTCTATGCTAATAATATTGCTAATTCAGCCACAGTTGCTTATAAATCACATATACCAGTTCAATTAGGTTTCTATCCACTTCTAAAAGGTTTGTATGGAGATTACAAAATTACTATCCCGAAATCGGCCCCTGGGGGAGGTGTAAAAGTAGTAGAAACTTTTCCAGACCTTAGTATGGGACCTGTAAGGAAAACAGATAATCCATTTGATATAGCCATACAAGGTCCAGGGTTTATAACAGTTCAAACTCCGAGAGGTGAGAGATATACTAGAGCGGGTAACCTTACAAGGGATGCAGAAGGGTATCTATGCACTCAACAGGGATATAGAGTATTAGGAGTTGATAATCAACCTATTTCCATTCAAGGAAATAATGTTAACATAAGTGAGGATGGCACTGTAATAGTGGACGGGGCTAATGTGGGGAGGATACAGTGCGTGGAGTTTACTAACCCTGAGCGTTTACTTCGTGAGGGTGAGAATTTATTTGTTGCGAGTGAAGAATTACTTCAAAGCCGAAATCTTGCGGAAAATAGTGTGATTAAGCAGGGTTATCTTGAATGGTCAAATGTAAAATTGCCTGCGGAGATGATTAAGTTAACTTTAGGACTTCGGTCTTACGAAGCAAACCAGAGGGTTCTGGTTGCTTTTGATGATACATTAGGTAGGTTAATAGACCAAGTAGGGTTAGCGGGTTAATTTATTGAAGGAGAATTAAAATGATAAGGTCACTATTCACCGCGGCAACGGGGATGATTGCCCAACAGATGAACATCGATACCATCTCAAACAACCTTGCTAATGTTAACACTACTGGATTTAAGCGAAGTAGAGTTAACTTCCAAGATTTGCTATACGAGACTATAAAGCCAGCAGGGAGTGAGACTACCGCAGGAACAACTATTCCTGAAGGCATTCAAGTAGGACACGGAGTGCGTCCGTCCGCTGTGTCTAAAGTTTTTTCTCCCGGCTCCGCTATTCAAACAGGCAATCCTCTCGACTTGATGATTGAAGGTGATGGCTTCTTCCAGGTGGAATTACCTGACGGTACAATTGCTTATACTCGCGATGGTGCCTTCAAAATAAACGAGGAAGGCATTGTTATGACTGCAGATGGCTATCCACTTACTCCTACTATTACAATTCCTACAGATGCGGAATTAATTACAGTAGGTGCAGATGGAACGGTATCTGTGCGCGTGCCGGGAGATAACACACCTCAAAATATAGGCACAATCGAATTAGCGAGGTTTTCAAATCCGGCGGGACTTGATGCCCGCTTGGGTAGGAATTTGTTTCTTGAAACTCAAGCCTCAGGTGCTCCTAATGTAGGTCAACCTGGTTTAGATGGCTTAGGAACGATTGCACAGGGCTTCCTTGAAAATTCTAATGTTCAGGTAGTGGAGGAAATTATTCAATTAATAATAGCCCAGAGGGCTTATGAGGCTAACTCCCGCATTGTTCAAGCGTCTGATGAAATGCTTCAGACTGCTAATAATATGAGGAGATAAAGTGAGTGAAAAAGTTTAGAAAGGTACATATTCCAGATTCATACAGTATGAAATTTCTCCTTATCTTGTGTCTGATAACCATACTTGTTTCCTTATCAAACTTTTCATTATATGCACAGATGATAAGACTTAAGGGAGAGATTATAGTCTCTTCTCCCGAAGTGAAGTTGGCGGATGTTGTAGAGATGGATGTTAACGAACATTCTAATATATTAAGTCAGATAGTACTTGGTCCATCTCCTAAACCTGGATATGCAATGGAGATTCCTGCTTCGACTATCTTAGCACGGCTCAAAAGGGCAGGTATAGATGAATCAAAGGTTGATGTTCCTGCAGAATCAAAGGCTGTGGTCAAACGGGCTACTATTGTTTTATCCAAGGAGATGGTAGGAGAATCGCTTCGCCACTATATCCTCGAAAATATGCCCTGGGATAAAGAAACTACGAATATTCAAGTTTACCCACCGGGGGAGGATATTGTTTTACCTGAAGGTGATGTAGAAATAAACTGGAGTTCAAGTTCTTCTTCTGGCTTCGTTGGGATGGGAGTATATAGGGGTAAGATTTCTGTTGATGGGAAATTCTGCAAGACTATTATTTGCAGAGCCAAGATAGAAGCAAAAACATTAGCAATATACGCATCTCGTCCAATTCATAAAGGGAAAGTTATAGGAGAGAAAGATGTTGCATACAAAGAAGTAGTTGTTGGGAGGTATACAGAAAATTTACTGTGGGATATAAATTCAGTGGTGGGAAGTGTGTCGAAGAGAACTATTCCCGCCGGTTCTTTTATTAGGATAAATGATATTGATTTGCCTCCAGTTGTTAAGAAGGACGAGATAGTCAATGTGGAGTATTCATCAGGTGCTTTAACCATAACTGGGAAAGTTAAAGTACTTGCAGATGCAAAGGTAGGAGAAAGAGTTAGATGTGTTCATCTGGACTCTAACACTGAGATAGAAGGAATTGTTTTACAAGATGGTTCAATTAAAGTGGAGTAGAACTATGCGTAAATTTATTCTAATTATTTTCTTAATCAGTTTAGTGAGACCAGGTATATTGGTGGCAGACAGTCTATTCACACCAGAAGCACAAATGGCGGGTTCCCTCATTACTGAGAGACCTGTGAGGTTTCAACCGGGAGATATAATCACAGTGTTGGTAAGGGAAAAAGTGTCTGCAAGTACCACTGCGGATACCAACACGAAAAAAGAGTCCGATGTCGAGAGTAAGGCTAACGAAAATAGTAACCAGTTTTTGGTTGCTGATGAGCCAAAAGGTTTTGGATTGTTAAATCCTGAACAGTTGCCTAATTGGAAAATTGAAGCGGAAAATGAAACCAAAGCAAGGGGTAAGACTACACGGAGTAGCACACTTACAACTACAATAGCCTGCGTGGTGACTCAAGTTTACCCCAATGGAACACTCAAAATAGAGGGAGAGAAGAGGGTAACTGTTAATCGTGAAGACACGATACTGCATATTGCGGGAATTGTTAGAGCAAAAGATGTTGCTCCGGATAACACGGTCCTTTCTACTCAGGTAGCGAATGCAGAAGTTCAACTTAAAGGGAAAGGTGACTTATGGAATAATCAGCGAAGAGGCTTGATTACAAAGATACTTGATTGGTTTTCCCCATTCTAATATGGAGGATTTTGTATGGGAAGCGAGAAAATAAGAAAAATTGTATTTGTCCCGTTGGTGTTAATGCTATTGATAAACTCTGTTGCATACTCAGCAAAGATTAGAGATTTGTGCGAGGTGCAGGGTGCAAGAGGCAATATTTTGAAAGGTATCGGGCTTGTTGTTGGATTAGCAGGTACTGGTGATAGTGTTCCTGTGACGAGATTGGCACAAAGGCAAATGCTCGAGAGACTTGGTTTAACAATATCTAATTTGAAAGATGTGAGCCCGAAAAACTCCGCTTTGGTAATGGTTACTGCTGAGATACCCCCATTCGCCAAGGAAGGAACAAGAGTAGATGTTAAAGTGGATGCTCTGGGTGATTGCAAGAGTTTAGAGGGTGGAATGTTACTTGAAACTTACTTAAGGGGCCCGGGATTGGGCGATACCGTTTATGCTGTTGCACAGGGACCTGTATCTATCGGTGGATTCAATGCTGAGAGAGGAGGGGGTACAGGAATGCGTAGAAATCATCCAACATCGGGAAGAATTCCTCTTGGTGCGTATATTGAGAAGGAAGTGCCTTCTACAATAACCGACGGAGAGCGTATAGTCCTTCTGCTCAAGAAGCCTGATTTTCAAACTGCAGACAGGGTAAGGCAGGCGATTGAAAATGAACTCGGAGAGAATATTGCTCTTGCTATGGGAGGTGGTGCTATCAGAGTCACAGTTCCGGAGGCATATCAACATGACCTTGTTGGATTTATAGCGAGGATAGAAAATATTGAAGTTACTACCTCACCTCCTGCAAAAGTGGTTATAAATGAGCGAACTGGAACAATAGTAATAGGTGGAGATGTTGTTATAAAACCTTGTGAAGTGGCTCATGGAAATATAACTATAAAGATTACTACGACACCTCAAGTTACACCTGCTACCCCATTTACCCAAGCCCAGCCTGTTGTAACGGAAACCTCATCAATTGAGGTGCAGGAGTCTGATGCTTACTTAATGCCTATAGCGGGGACCTCTGCAAGCGAAGTTGCTCAGGCTTTGAATAAATTAAAGATTTCACCGAGGGATATGATTTCTATTTTCCAGGCTTTGAAAGAAGCAGGTGCACTCGAAGCAGAGTTGGAGGTAATGTAATGTTATATGTTATGCCAGTTAGTTTGTCTATTCCTATTGAATTGAATAGTGGAAATGATTCTGTTCGAAAGAAGGTCGCTTGTGAGGAATTTGAGAGAATTTTCTTGTATGAGATTTTAAAGGAAGTACGGAAACCAGTATTGAAATCGAAATTGTTCCCTGAAAACTCCACGAAACAGATATACGACGATATGCTAACAGATGCTCTTGCAGGTGAGATTGCAAAGTCTCATCAGTTAGGTGTTGCAGAGCAGTTATGGAAAGAGATTACATTGATGGAAAATCTAACTAAAGAAAATATACAAAATGCCGATAAATATTAATAGAAGGAGAATGTTATGTCGCAGTGGCTAACAGCAATAAGTGCAATCAACATGTTGTCCCGCGCAATTTCCTCTATTTCCTCGAGGAGGGCGGTGAATCATCAAAAGGCTACCGGAGGTGCTTTCTCATCTCGGCTGAAGGAAGAAATAGAAGCCAAAGTCTCCTTAGCCAGAGAAGTTAAGAAGGTTATGGAATTATACGATTCTAATAATGATGGGAAAATATCTCTACAAGAAAGCGGAATGGAGCCACGGGAGTTTGCAAGGTGGGACCTAAACGGGGATGGATATGTAACTGAGAACGAAATTAATATTTTGTGGTCGAATTTGGGACCTTTTGATAGAAAAGTAAATAGGATGTAATCGTAAACATGAATAAAGTTTTGGAGGGAAAATTAGATAAATTTTGTAATTTACTGGACGAGCAAGCAGAACTCCAAGAAACTCTGGTTGCAGTTTGCCTCGCCCAATTAAAGGCAGGTATAGAAGCGGATATTTCAAAGTTAAATGAGAAGACTTCAGCCATTACATTTCTCGCTCGTGAGATATCTAAGTTAGATGAGAAGGTTAGGAATGAAGTGCCTATAATTGTTAGTGCTTTTTGCAATAAAAGGAGTGTTAAGAAACTAAGTGAAGTAGTTAGTATGTTACCGTTGCCGTGGGAAGCGAGGGCTAAAGAAAGCCTTGAGCGTATAAAAGTATCTCTTCTATACCTTAAAGAATGGAGTAAAGAAGCCTTGCCTTTTTATAAAAGTGCATTGAAATCCAGGCAGGAACTTTTGAAGGTAATCTCACCTGAGAGTATGCAAGTCGCTCCCGGGTATTCAGAAGCAGGCGCTATTGTTGAAGTTAACTCTCAAGCCAAATTTGTGGATGATAGGGGTTAACTATGGGTGCGATAAGAGTAACACAAAGGATGTTGGTTGACAGAATTCTGAATAATCTTGCATATCAATCGCGTAAGATATTATCCCTTCAAGAGCAACTTGCTACTGGTTATAAGGTGAATAGACCATCTGATAATCCGCTTAACACTCGTTCTGCTATCTCAGCGCAGGTGAGAATATATCAAAACGAGCAATACCTATCGAATATCACTTCTGCGAAGCCCTATCTTAATGAAACCGAGAGCTCAATAATGACTGTTATGAACATAGTTCAGAGGGCAAAAGAACTTGCATTGCAGGGAATGAACGGCTCGAATTCTCAACTTCAGCGAGACCAGATTGCGACGGAGGTTAATCAATTAGTAGAGGCACTTGTGAAGGAAGCCAATCATCAGACCTATGGCAAGTATATTTTTGGTGGGACCGTTACGATGACAAAGCCATTTCAGGAGTCAAGGAATTTAGCAGGTGAAATTAATGCAGTTACCTATGTTGGAAATGATGAGTATAGTTATATAGAAATATCTGAAGGGGCAAGAGTAAATATTAATCTCACTGGACGAGAGGTATTCCTTCCTACTATTACCGGTAGCACGGATATTTTTCAGTCCATAATTAACTTACGGGATGACTTACGGGCAAGTAACTTTGGTGGGATTCAACAAAGAATAGATGAGTTGACAAGGGCAATAAATCAATTGGCATTAGCCCTTGCGAAAGTTGGTTCAGTGACTAACCGAATGGAGAACACAGAGCGGGACCTCGAGAATGCAAATATAGAACTACGGAGGGTAATATCAGACAATATAGATGCTGATATGGCGGAGGTTATAGTTAACCTGAATTCTCAAAGCAACGCTTATCAATCTGCACTCAATGCGGCAAGTAGAGTAATTCAGCCCAGCCTACTTGATTATATAAGGTAGTTAGCGTAATTCTTCCGAATCATTTACTAGTGTGGTTTTCTGCAAAACTTTTCATTTACGGAAAATCCTTTGTTATAATATCCTCGAAACGAGGAGATTTTTTATGACTCAGGATGTAAAAAATCCGTTAGTTAGTGTGATTATGGGTAGTGCTTCAGACTGGGATGTAATGTCATCCGCAACGAAAATTTTAGAGGAATTTGAGATACCATACGAAGCCAGAGTTCTATCTGCCCACCGCACCCCCGATGTTTTGAGGGAATATGTCAAGTTTGCAGAGGAAAGGGGGGTAGAGGTATTCATCGCAGGTGCAGGTATGGCTGCTGCGTTGCCCGGAGTAGTTGCTTCCTGTACGGTTTTGCCTGTGTTGGGTGTTCCTGTGCCAAGCGGTGCATTGAATGGGGTGGATGCTTTGTATTCGATTGTGCAGATGCCTCCGGGTATACCTGTAGGTTGCCTTGCTATAGGTAAAGCAGGTGCCACAAATTCCGCTTTGCTTGCGGTGGCTATACTTGCTCTGAAGCGACCAGAATTAAAGGAAAAACTTCTTGCCTATAGAGAGAAGCAGGCTAAAAAAGTTCTCGACACAAACCTCCCAGAAGGTATTTAATACGAAGAGGGCTCAAATTTGCCTGAACTGATAGTAGTATTCGCTTTTTTCTTTGCGAGTTTCGTCCACACTGTTACAGGTTTTGGCTCCGCATTAGTTGGTATGCCTATTTTAGTTTTAGGGATAGGTTTGGAAAAATCCGCTCCGCTATTGGCAATATTAAGTCAGATTGTAAATTTGGTGGTATTGTGGCAGAACTGGAAAGGACTAAAATGGCTTGAGTCATTGATATTGATTCTGCCTTCTATATTTGGTGTACCCTTAGGACTATTTCTTTTAAAAGGAGAGAATGAGAATATCCTTAATATCCTTTTAGGAGTAATTTTAGTTTTCCACTCAATATTTTTACTGTTTTTCGAAAATAAAGTTTCTATCATTGAATGCTCAAGATGGATAAATTATTCTTTGGGTATAGTTGCTGGTTTTACTGCTGGAATTTTAGGTGGTGCATATAATGCAAATGGACCGCCAGTAATAATCTATACCAGTCTTTTTGAAAAGGACAAGGTAGGCTTTCGGTCCACATTGCAAATGTTTTTCGTGGTGAATGGGCTAATGATTGTAGCGGGGCACTATCTATCTGGCTTGATTAGTGCGGAGATTTGGAGATTGTGTTTGTATGGTATCCCAGGCTTGATAGGTGGAACTCTTGTAGGCTTATGGGTGGATAAGTATATAACGCCAAATTACTTCCGTATTATTGTGATAGTGAGTATTCTTATTCTTGGCATTATACTTATAAATCAGGCAATATTTTGGTGATTTTAATCCATGTGGAATACTTCGGGCAAAGGGATAAATAACGGCTTGTTTTCTTTAGTCTCCATCAGAGGGTTAGTTTTTGCCCACCATTCTTTCATTATAGGTTCGGTAGCGAGTTTATCAAAACATTTCTCAGGCTCTTCAGATTCGAAGTATGCAAAAAGGTTAAGTCCCATCCTGTATATTGAATAATTGTTGAAGCCCGCTCTCTTATGTGCTTTTATGACCTCTTCTCCAATGTCTTTGTGTAATCTTTCATACTCTTCTATTACATCCTCGCTTTTAAGTTTCATCGCAAAAGCAAATCTTTTCATCTTGTTTTCTCCTTTTCTTTTTTTAGTATATTATTCTGAACAGATTATAGTGTATGTAATTCTTTCATAAGAAATTGAGGAGTAAAATCAATGAATATTATTGCAAAATTTGGATGGGTATTCCTGATTGTTTCTGCAAGTTTCGCCGATGATACGGTACTTCTAAAAAATGCCGAAAAAAATACAGACGCTATGCGTTTTTGCTGGAGATTGCTACACGGTTGGTTACAATTTGCTGACGAAGAAACAAAACTCCTTCCAAGAAATTTAAAGACAGACTTTTTCTGGAATGCTAAGGATTGTTCCGCAGATAATTATCCGTTTCTAACCCTGACTGCCTATTTCACAGATAAGTTTATATTTAACACTACAATGAAAACTATCTTGGCAAACGAGCAAAGACTTTGCAATAGAGTAGATAATCTTCCAGATGATTGGGACTTTGAAAGGCGTGGGTTTAGAAATGCAGAAATAGATATGTCCGCCATCATTTTTGGAGCAAGTGAGTATATAAAGGACGGATTATTGCCACTTACTGAATATCTTGGTAGTTCTGAATGGTCCGAAAGGATGTATGCGCTGATGGATGATATATGGAAATATGCAAAAATTGAGACAGAGGTCGGACTCCTCCCCGATACGAGCCACGAAGTAGCAGGCGACCTGATGCAGGCTTTAGCGCGGATGTATTGGCAAAGTAGAAATCCAAAGTATAAGGAATTTGCATTTAGGATTGGCGATTATTTTTTGCTTTACCATCCCCCGCATAAGTCCGAGTACTTACAATTAGATGACCACGGTTGTGAGGTTATAGGTGGATTGGCAGAAGTTTATTTGCTCGCCAAGTATGAAGATGAGAGCAGATACCAAAAATGGAAGAATGAGATGCACAATTTAATAGATACTATTCTTAAACTTGGTAGAAATGAAAAGGGATTATTTTACGAGGCGATAAATCCACAAACAGGTAAGATTAAACGAGATGCTCTTACTGATAATTGGGGTTATAACTATAATGCGGTAGCAACAGTTGGTTTTATCGATGGAGAAGAAAGGTACCTTAACGAAGTTAAATTTGTGCTTGATAACCTACTTGAGTTTAAGGATTATCCTTGGGAAGGAGATGGTGCGGACGGGTTGGCTGACTCTCTCGAAGGGGCATTGAACCTTATTAATAGGTTTCCTTTTGAACCAGCAAGTATTTGGGCTGACTATACTGCAGAGAGGTTGTTGAAGAAACAAAGGCCATCAGGGATTATAGAAGGATGGTATGGCGATGGAAACTCCGCAAGAACTATGCTTATGTATGCCCTTTGGAAGTCGCAAGGGTGTTATTTAGAGCCCTGGCGGGCAGATTTAGGCGTGGGTGCTATTAAATGTGAGGATGGAGCACTTAATGTGATAGTTACTTCAGAGTGGAAGTGGGATGGCAAATTGAAGTTTGATATCCCGAGGCACAAAGAAAATTTAAAAATGCCATTTGATTACCCTCGACTTAATCAGTTTCCTGAATGGTTTACTGTAGTTAAGAATAAAATTTACATAGTTAGAGTGAACGATAGAGAAGATAAAGTATCAGGTGAACAATTATTAGGTGGTATACCCTTATCGCTAACCGCAAACGGAAAAATCCAAGTCAGGATAATTGTTGCACAAGATTAATATCAGAGATTGTTGTTTATGACGGTTCTACAGTAGTTTCCCTGACTTTTTTCTTTCTTATTATGTGTACTATTACCACAAGGGTTATGAATCCACATATGACATAAAAGCCATAATATCCAATTCTGGAGTATATAGCCCAGACACTTCCAATAGCAGATAGGGTGAAGGAGATGCAAAGTAATATGTTCCAAATCCACCATTTGACGCCTGTGGGAGTATTTTCTTGTAAAAGTTTCTTCTGATTTAGAAGTAACCAGAAAGATAGATATGCGAGAGGTAAAAGTGTCATACAGAACACGGAAGTTGGTATAGCAAGCCACATTTGAGCATCACGCCAAAGTAGTACACCTATTAAACTTAGAGAGACCATTAGACCGCCAAAGAATTGAGTCCAGCCTTTTAATGGACGGTTGAGTAATTCACAGAAACACAAACTATTTATGAGCATTAGCATAGTAGATGCGCCTAAGCCCATCCCGAGTACGCCGATACCAAATACATATTTTGCTACGACTGAACCTGTGAGAGGTGCGAGAGCATCAGATAAATTGAAAGCGTCTCGCCTTACCATCATCGCCGATAATTTCCTGTCTGCCTCCGGTAAGGATTTCAGAAAATTCTCTTTCTCTTCGTTTGACATCGAATTCCACTTGTCAGGACCGAGTTCAAAAATCGCTCTACCTTCTATAAGTTTTTGAAAACTTCCCACTAAATTTGGTGCAGGCTGAATAAGATTACCCTTTTCGTCTCTCTCTCCTAAAAAGCCAGGCGCAGGTTTTGCATGAAATTGTGCTGCTGATGCAATTACCACGCAACTTGTTGCAAGTATAAATGGGAAAAATAGTCCTGTGGATAGGTCAAATATAGCAAGTCCCCGAAAATCTTTATCCCAACCTTTCCGCAACATTGAGTATGGGAACATAAATGTCATATTAATTCCAACTGCAGTTGCAGCAGCACTTATTAGCACATCTCTTTGTTGGGAGACTATCAGGTTTATCCAATAACTTCTAAATTGCTCGGGCACTTGTTCGATATATGGCATTAGATGTTTTGATGGCATATATAGCAATGATAGGTCGGGTATAAACCCTGCAAGATAATCCTGCCATCGAATCTGTTTAGTGTAGGTAAGTACAAAAACAACTCCGAAAAAACAAATTACTACCGACGCTACCATCGTCTTTACAATAATTTCAAAAATTTTTACTCCTCTACCGCCAAGTGTGTACATAATGAGGAAAGTAAGATTAATTCCTAACACTAATAAGCCTGCTAATACTTTGCCCGTGAAAGGCTCTACAGTAGGTGGTCCAAAGATATTTGGTAAAAGATTTTGTTGGAATGATGCAATTGCAAGCGAATATTGTGGCATCGACCAAACCAGGTTAGCAGTCATTGATGCGAGTAACCAGCCCCATCCTAATACAGGACTCACATATTCATTAATAGTTCTAAGAGGTCTTCTGCCAGTTGATAGCGTCACATATGCAATTGCACTGAGCATTATTATGCCTGCAATCATAGCAAGCGGTTGTAGCCAGAGCAAACCGAAACCGACCAGCACACCAAGGTACATACTTGAGGACAATGAACCGCCCCCCAAAGTTATTGCGCTTTGTAACCAGCCAGGAC
Source organism: uncultured Nitrospirales bacterium (assembly GCA_964655185.1). Classification (GTDB taxonomy): domain Bacteria; phylum Hydrogenedentota; class Hydrogenedentia; order Hydrogenedentales; family Hydrogenedentaceae; genus Hydrogenedens. The sequence continues at coordinate 15,585 of CAZZMK010000138.1, forward strand.
CAGAAAGTCGGACGTAAGTTTTAAATACAGCCCATTTACCTTTTTCTCTTGCTCTTACTATCATCTCCCTTTCTTTTTCGATATTAGGGGAGATAGTTTTCATCTGTTCAAGCACAGGGTCTTTGTGTAAGGACATAAGCCATTCTTTCTATTGTTAAATTAATTCATACTCTGTTTTCTATCTTTATACCCCTATAAATCTACCTAATGTATTCATTTAGTATATTTTCTAACAATTCCTGTCTGCCACTCTGAAGTTTAGGCTCGCCGTGCTCTTCTGCATATTTTGCAAGAGATTCAAGGGTCATCTTTCCTGACTCGATTTTCTTGCCGAATTCAGTATCCCATCCTGCGTATCTTTCTTTGATTGCCTTTTCGAATACTTTGTCCTTCAGTAGTTTCACTGCAATCTTAAGTCCTCTTGCAAATGCATCCATTGCACCTATATGGGCGTAAAATAGGTCTAACGGGTCGATAGATTGTCTACGCACTTTTGCGTCAAAGTTTAGTCCTCCGGTAGTGAACCCACCAGCCTTTAGTATTATATACATTGCAAGAGTTGTGTCATACAAGTCAGTTGGGAATTGGTCTGTATCCCAGCCGAGAAGTAAATCACCGCGGTTGGCGTCTACTGAGCCTAATAATCCGTGCATCGCTGCAAATGCTAATTCATGATGGAAGGTATGTCCTGCAAGGGTAGCGTGGTTCGCCTCTATATTTAATTTGAAGTGCTCAACTAATTTGTAGTGTTGGAGAAAGGCATAGCAATTTCCTGCATCAAAGTCGTATTGATGTTTAGTAGGTTCTTTGGGCTTCGGTTCGATGTAAAATTGACCTTTGAATCCGATTTTCTTCTTATAATCTACAGCCATATGTAAGAACATTCCTAAGTGGTCAAGTTCTCGTTTCATATCAGTATTTAGGAGCGTATCATATCCTTCTCTGCCTCCCCAGAATACATACCCGGCGCCATCTAATTCGTGAGTGATTTCAAGTGCTTTTTTAACTTTGGCTGCGGCGAAGGCAAATACCTCAGGAGATGGATTAGTAGCCGCGCCTGCCATAAATCTTGGATGTGAGAATAAATTGCAGGTTCCCCATAGTAACTTTATGCCAGTGTCTTTCTGGAGTTTCTTCGCTATTTTTACGATATGGTCAAGTCTGCGGTTTGTTTCTGCAAGTGTATCCGCTTCAGGGGCTATATCAGTATCATGGAAGCACCAGAAACCCACCCCGAGTTTAGTAAAGAACTCAAATGCGGCGTATAATGTCTCTTCAGCACATTGCATCTCATCAGTGTATTGCCTGAAGTTTCTTATAAATGTCGGAGCACCGAACATGTCCGCTCCGGTACCACGGAAGGTATGCCAGTAACAAACCGCAAAACGAAGATGTTGAGCCATTGTTTTCCCAAGGATTTTCTCCTTAGGATTATAATGTTTGAACGCTAATGGGTTTTTGGAATCTGGACCTTCGTATTGAATCGGTTTTTTGACCTCTGGAAAATATTCTTTCTTCATACCATTATCCTCCTATCGCCTTTGTTTTTTGCTTAAAACATATATTTGTTATATTATCTCTAATCATTTATATTTCACAAATTATTAAGATAAACAATTTGGTTAAAGAGGTAAATATTATGGCTAAAGAACGGACATTTGTAATGATAAAGCCTGATGGAGTATCAAGAAGACTAATAGGTGAGTGCATTAAAAGACTCGAGCAAAGGGGTTTTAAACTCGTCGCTATAAAGATGCAAATATTAACTCGTGAGAAGGCAGAAGAACACTATAAAGAGCACAAAGGTAAAGACTTTTTTGAGAACCTTATAAGTTTCATTACCTCTGGCCCTACTATTCAGATGGTATGGGAAGGTGAAGATGCTATTAAACAGGTCCGCACTATGATAGGTGATACGAATCCTCTTAAGGCTGTGCCTGGTACGATTCGTGGTGATTTCGCATTAATAACTCAAAATAATGTTATTCATGCTTCTGATTCACTACAATCTGCTGAAAGAGAAATTGAACTTTATTTTTCCCCTCAAGAAATAGTAAAATATACTACTGATGATGAAAAATGGCTAACAAATAAAGGATAACTAACCAGAAGGAGATGGAAAGTGGCAGGTGGACGCAAAGTAAGAAAGAGGAAGATTAATAAGCATAAGAGAAAGAAGAAGAGACGTCAGAATCGTCATAAGAAGAAGTAGTATTATAAATTCTCTGTAAAGTGGTGGGAGAGAGGTAGCCTCTCTCCTTTTTAAGTTATGTATTTTTACCTTAACTATAAGGAATGAGAAAGTGAGCGACGAGGAGAAAAAAATTATAGTAGATGAGGATTGGAAAGCAAGAGTTGAGAGGGAAAAAGAGGAGCTCAAGAAGAAGTTAGAGCAAGAAAAGGCTCAAAAGCAGGAAGAGCCTGAAGAAGAGGAGTTAAAGCCTTCTTTCGAGACAATAGTTGGAATGTTATCCACAGATGCAATGCTTGCACTTGGAGTTGTTGCTCCGCAAGGAGCCCAGCAAGTAGTTATTGACCTTGACCAAGCACAATTTTTTATTGACCTCTTAATTGTGTTGAGAGAGAAGACAAAGGGGAATTTAACTCCTCAAGAGGAAGGGCTCTTGAACGCTTCCATTGCACGTCTACAGGAGATATTCTTAATTAGAACCCAGCAATATCACGAGGCTCAACTTCGTCAGGCTGGTATTATCAATCCTCAGGCAGAGCAGAAAGGCCAATAGAATTCACTCTTAATGGTGAACTGACTATCTCCCGCTTGCCATAATCTTACTTTGTTTGTAGTTGTAATCATTGAATAAAATTTGAGGTTTGTGATACTCTATCATAAATTGCATTTCGAAACTATAAATAATTTAAGAAGTGGGGAGCTTGGGTTTAATTTGTTCGGGAAACTATTGAGATGAGTCAGACTACTTCAGTTTTAGTAAAGGACGTTTTAGTAGTAATTCCCGCAAGATATGCCTCTACTCGTTTCCCCGGAAAGATGTTGGTTGACCTGTGTGGTTATCCGTTGGTTTATCATGTCTATGCTCAGGCTAAAAAATCACAATGTGTGAAAGAGGTTTTGGTTGCTACGGATGATGAAAAGATATTAAGGGCACTTGCTCCTCTCGGCGTACCAGTTGTTATGACAAGTCCTACCCATCCCAGTGGCACGGACAGGGTTGCGGAAGTTGCCTCCTCACGGTCAGAGCAGATAATAGTCAATGTTCAGGGAGACGAACCTCTACTCCCCCCTGAGTGCATAGATAGTATTGTTGCTCCACTTTTCGAAGACGAAGAAATTGTAATGTCTACTGCTTGCAGACCACTGACGGAATGGGAAAAGATTAATAATCCAAATGTGGTAAAAGTTGTTTTTGATAAATATGGTAAGGCTATATATTTTTCTCGTTCTCCAATACCATATATTAGAGATGAGTCTCAACGTAGTAACATAGAAGGTGTTTACTGGCAACACATCGGAATATATGCATATCGGAGGGATTTCTTATTAAAGATAACAAAACTTCCTCAAGGAAAGTTGGAACAGTTAGAAAAGTTAGAACAACTTAGAGTCCTTGAACACGGCTATAAAATAGCAGTAGTAAAAACGGATTATGAAGCATTAGGAGTAGATACACCAGATGAACTTGAAATAGTTAAGAATATCATTAAAGAAAGAATAAAAAAACAAGGATAGTTAGATATGAGTAATACTTCAGAAGGTAAAAAAATTAAGTATATATTTGTTACTGGTGGTGTTGTCTCTTCTATTGGCAAGGGGATAGCATCAGCAAGTTTGGGCTTATTGTTAGAATCTCGTGGATACAAGATAGCGATGATGAAAATAGACCCATATATAAACGTCGACCCCGGCACGATGAACCCTTTTGAACACGGAGAAGTTTTTGTAACAGATGATGGAGCAGAAACAGACCTTGACCTTGGACATTATCAAAGGTTTACAAATGCGAAATTGACAAGAAAGAGCAATACCACCACTGGTGCTATTTACTATTCTGTCATCCGCAAAGAGAGAGACGGAGCATACTTAGGAAAAACGGTTCAGGTTATACCTCATATCACCGCAGAAATAAAAGATAGAATAAGAGCACTTACCGTAGATGATGACGATGTTGATATTGCTATTATAGAAATTGGGGGTACTGTGGGAGATATTGAAAGTCTACCTTTCCTTGAAGCCATTCGACAATTCAGGATGGAAGTAGGTCCTGAAAATTGTTGCTTTGTACATGTTACATTATTTCCTTATATAGAGGCTGCGAATGAACTTAAAACAAAGCCTACACAGCATAGTGTAAGGGCATTGAGAGATATAGGAATTCAGCCAAACATTATAATCTGTCGAACCGGTGAAAAATCACTTGAACCGGACCAAAAAGAAAAAGTGGCTCTCTTCTGTGAGGTGCCTACAAAAGGGATAATCAACGCTCCAGATATATCCCCTGTATATAAGATACCCTTAAATTTTAAGGAGCAAAATTTAGACCTTACCGTTTTAGAAATATTGGGCTTAGAGCCCCGAGAAAGCAATTTAACGCAGTGGATAGAAATGGTAAATAAACTTAATTCTCTCAAGGAGGAGGTAAGAATTGCAGCAGTTGGAAAATATACCAAGCACGGTGATGCTTACAAAAGTATCAATGAAGCATTTATCCACGCAGGTATTGCCAATGACTGTAAAGTAGTTTTCGAATGGATTGACAGTAAGAGGTTTGAACCAGGTGGAGAAAAGCCCGAAGAAGCTTTGAAAGGCTATCATGGTATATTAATAGGACCCGGTTTCGGTGAAAGAGGTGTTGAAGGTAAGATAAATGTGGCAAGATACGCTCGAGAACATAAAGTTCCTTATTTCGGAATCTGTTTTGGAATGCAAATCGCAGTTATTGAATTTGCGCGAAATTGCCTCGGAATGAAAGATGCACATACCACCGAGATTGATAAATCTACACCGTATCCAGTTATTTCTCTTCTAACTGAGCAGAAGGGTATTCAACAAATGGGGGGCACGATGCGATTGGGGGCTTACTCCTGCGAAATCAAGGATGGCACCATAGCCAAGGAAGCGTATAAAGAGTCGCTCGTATATGAACGACATAGACACCGATATGAATTTAACAATAGATATAGAGAGATGTTTGAAAAAGCAGGGATGATTGCAAGTGGCGTTCATCGACGCAAATTACTTGATGGAGAGGAAGAAGAACTTGTTGAGATTATAGAACTTAAAAGAGATTTACACCCTTGGTTTTGTGCATCTCAGTTCCACCCAGAATTCAAGAGCACACCGCTTAAACCTCATCCACTTTTTTGCGCTTTCATCCGTTCTGCATTAGAGTATAAGAGAAAATATGGAATTTGAACCAACTATTGAAACATTGCAATGGATTGTTAATAATGCTGAAAAGGCGTGGAGGGAAAATGATTTTAGAGCCTTGCAGTACTGGGAGGAGCAGAAACAAAGACTTAATCAGAAGGCTCAAGAAAAACTAAAATCTATATATCATTCCCTTGACCTCATTGTGCAACAGCAAGAAGCACTCATAGAAAAAGTTCAAAGAGGGGAATATACAACAATAGAAGCCAACCGAATTAATAATGTTTTGTATGAACATCGTGAACAATTATTGATTGAACTGCACAGATACAGAGAGTTTTTAGATTATTACAAGACACTTTCAAAGGCCCCTATCTCAGATAAATCAAGTCCAGTTGCTCTACCAGGTAAGCCTCTAACTCAACCAGATGTTATGGGAGGAGAAATAGAGAAAGAAAAACTCAGAAAGATTATTCCACGTTTTCAATTTTCTGACTTATTAAATTGGATTCTCATAAAACCTGTGATGAGGCTTCTTTTATCTGCTTCTTTCCATGTTATTGTATTATTTCTGGTTATTTTAGGACTAATGTTTTTTTCGGGAATTAAATATATGAAGGATGCACAGGTCAAGATGTATGTAGAAGCAAAGAATAATGTATATTCTATTAGGTTTGAAAATAATGCCTTCTGGAGCGCTCGGATTGCTTTAGATTCTACTTCTGCGAAGGGCTATTCTCCTACTATTTATCTTTTGAAAATCTATTTAGTAGATAGTCAGGGCAAAAGGAATTTAGTTTCAAATTTGATAAGTTGTATGTATACAGATTTAGGACCTATTACCCGCTCTTATTTAGAGTTGACTCGTGGTGCTGAAATAAAATTCTATATTGATGTATCTTGTTTGAGTAATGAATTGTTGGGGACAGAAAAAATAGAAGTTGTTTTTGAATCTAAATTTCCACGAAGGATATTATCTTCTGAGACAATAAATGTTAGTTAATAAGTGTTTTTATTCTTTAATGCTTGCCATTTTCCCAAACGATATGAAGGAAAGCCCACCAATGAGGGAAATAAAAGCAGTTGCTGTTCCTATCACTCTTTCAAAACCCGTTGTGAACGCAATAGATAAGAAACCAAGTAAAATCGCAATCAGTACTCCACATACACCTACTATTAAGTACGGTGATATTTTGCTCTTGATTTGAACCAATTCCTTATCCTCTTCCAACTCACCGACCGACTTTTCTATCTTAACAAAGAAATTATTTGTCTTTTGCTTTTCATCAAGAGAGGCGGGTAACAATAACGAAACAACTTCCATTACAATGTATGTTATTGCGGTAGTGCTAAGAAACATAACTATTTCCATTTTCATATTTATAGAAAAGAAGACGAATTCTTTTTTGTCAGCGAGCCACTTAATCCCTGGTAGTAAGTCTTTAGTTGGGACAAACATTTGAAGGTAGAGTAGTAATAAACCTATTGCTGTTCCAGCACAAAACCCTAAAATAGCACTCTTTGAAGTATATCGTCGAGATAACATCCCAAGCATCATTGGTACTGCTACCGGGCCTGTTGCTACTCCAAACAGAGTTACCATTACACGAAATAGATTTTCTGCCTTGCCTCTACTCAAGTAGAAACTAATAAGTAGTGCTATTAAGCCCACGATAAAGGTAGAAATCCTACCCACAAAAATTAATTCCCTGTTGTTTGCTTTGGGTCTAAATAGCCGGCGATATACATCTTGTGTTATCACACTGGCACATACATTATAGTCACTACTCAGAGTAGACATCGTTGCCGAGAACATTGCCGATATAAGCAAACCTAACATTCCGGCGGGTAGTAATTTCGCACAAAGGAGCGGATAAATATCACCTGCATCTTTAAGATCAGGGAATATTAGTCTTCCTGCAAAAGCGGGGAAAAACATTAACGGTGGTCCCATTATGTACAGAAGAATTACTGTAAGCCCAACTTTTTTAACCTCCTTCTCATCTTTCACGCAGTAATATCGCTGTATTAGAGACCAGTTAATGCTACTCCACGAAAAGGCATAAAGCACTATAAGAGGCAAAACATAACTCCATGGATATTCGCTATGGGTAAGGTTAAAACTACCTTCAGGCAATTCTCCAAAAATTCTGGTTAAGCCTCCTGCACTATGGATTGATAAAGGCAATATTACTAATAATCCAGCACCAAGGACTAAAAATTGGATGAAATCAGTTATAGTTACTGCCCATAAGCCCCCAAGAAATGTGCATAGTAGTATTATCCCTCCCACTAAAATAATGCTGTATTCAATTGGGATTTGGGTGATAATAGAAACAAACTTGCCTGTGGCAAATAATTTCATACTATCATCCACAATTCTTACAGGAATTCCCTGCCAAACGAATATTTGCCTAAGTGTGGCATTATATCTTTCTTCGACAAATTCTACTGGACTGGTAACTCTCAATCTTCTCCATCGCCATCCAAATATATATGCACTGAACAATGTGGCTGGGACTGCAACCCATAATAGTGTTATTCCGACCCACCCATAGCGATAACATAATGAAGGATAAAATACAAATGCTGCCACACTGAAACTAGTCATCCAAAAAGAGACTCCACTTAGCCACCACGGAATTAAGTTTCCACCCTTAAAATAGTCTTTTATTTCCTGCACGAATTTATATACATATACACTTACCCCCATCATTAAACCAAAGTAGAAAATAATCATTAGCCAATCGGGTAATGAAAGCGACCTGACTGCTGTTTCCATTTCTATTCCTTTTTGGATTTTCTTACTAAGATTTTATCGTATTACTTGAAACAATTAAGACTCCTAAGATAATTAACCGAGGTTTCTATAGCCTGTTTAATCTCAATTTCAGATAGTTCTACACCCTTAATCCCCTCAAACTCTATTGTTATCGGCCCTTTATAATGGTGTTCTTTTAATATCTTCAAGATTTCAGGAAAATTAACCTTCCCTTTGCCCAGAGGCGGGAAATTCCAAGTTTCAAATTCTCCCGTATGGTCTTTGAATTCAACCGTTGCTACATACGGAATAGATTTTTTTAATTCAGTTACCGCATCAGTGTTCTGGTTATAATAGGTTATGTTTCCTGTATCGAAATTTACGCGAACGCGAGGATGATTTATTGCTCGCATTGTTTCTACCTGAATATCACCATTTGTTCCTAAGTCGGGGTGCGTTTCCAGTACTATGGTAATGTCATATTTTTCTGCTAAAGTCCCCGCCTTTTTTAATCTCTCAAAAATTATTTCTTTTGGCGTTTCTCCTCTCTTTGCTGATATAAACATATATTTTGCCCCTAATTTCTTGCAAGTTTCGAACTGTTCTTCAAATTGCTGTAGGTATGTGTCTTTGGTTAAGTCCACATCTCCTCTTACAACTAAAACTTTTAGGTCGTATTGTTGCAGTTTATTGAGTATACTGTTTACTTCTTCGGGTGGAGGTATAGGAATGAATATGTATTTGATACCAATACTGTGTAGATGTTCCCATGCTTTCTCTTGAAAATTTCCATAACTAAGAATTCTTACACCTAATGGTGGACAGAACTCTTCCTCACCCTGTGAATAACTATTTCCAGAACAAATTAAAATCATTGCAATACTGACAAGAAAAGACACTCTTCTCATATTAAAATGCTCCTTTTATTTAGTTCTTTTGAATTGAGTTTATGCTAATTCTTTTCTGTGAGCCCAGACTTTTTCAAATGCTTTGACATACTGTTCAACTAATTCAGGCACTTCCGTAGTAAAGTATGGAAGTGCTATGCAAGTATCATTGGCTTGTCTTGAACCGGGTAGGTCAGGAATTACAGGTTTATGATGCCACCACTCATCTTCAGCATATACGGGCAATTCGTGTTGTAATGTGTAATGTAGAGCGTCAGCCTTTACTCCTTCTGCCCTAAGTGCTTCTACCAGTCTATTTCTTGATACACCAGTTTTCTTCTCGTCTACAAATAGCATATTCCACTGATAGTATATTCTTTGCATATCTTTTCGGTTGCTATTTTGCTCATACAATCCTTCTAATTGCAGAAGTCGGTCATTGAGTTTACGTACTTGCTTTGCTCCAGCAGAATTTCTCGCGTCGAGTTCTTCCAACTGACATATTGCTAACGCCGCAGCCATAGGGTGCATTCTTAATTTGACACCAAGTCCCGAACCGGCGTATTTAGAATACGGATTTTCTTTAGGCAAACCAGTTACTTTATAATCGCCAAAAGCGACAGCCCTACCCCAATCTTCTGCGTTTTGATATATGCCCATTCCTCCTTCAATTGCTGGAAGTGGTTTGCTCATCTGATAACTGAATATAGCCATTCTACTCCAAGTGCCCATTAGTTTACCTTTGAGCCTTGCGCCGTGTGCGTGAGCGCAATCTTCAAGCACGATTAATCCTTTCTCCTCTGCCCAAGAATTTATATCATCCATATCTGCAGGTAATCCAAGCCAGTGCACCGGTAGTACCGCCTTCGTGTTTGGTGTCAGCCTCTTCTTCGCATCGTCCAAATCAAAATTTAATGTTCGCGGATTAATGTCCACAAACACTGGCACAAGTCCAAAAAGCCTCATTGGTAATATTGTGGCGAAGAATGTATAAGAAGGAACCATAATCTCACTACCAGGAGGTAAGTTCAGTGCAAAGAACATTGATAGCAAGGCACTTGTTCCATTGAAATGGGCTTTCACATAAGGAACACCCATATATTCCTTCCATTTGTCTTCTAACTTCTGTATTGGGTCATATGAGGGATGTCTCACCAATTCAACGACAGCCTCTTCCTCTTTTTTCCCATACCTGGGCCACCGAATAGCGTCGTCCTGAGGTAGAGTTACTGCGGGTTCACCGCCAAATAAGGCAAGTTTTTCATTTGAGCCCCAACTGGTCTTAGCAACACTTGTAGCAGATAGCGTGGTCAATGCACCCGCTGATTTCAGAAACTCTCTGCGTGTAGTTGCAGAATCCATTTTTTTCTGTTTTGGCACCTTCATAACTAATTCTCCTGAATGTCTTTAAAGTTTGATAGATGTTAATAGTTTACTATTAATATAATATTAAAATAC